>JBBSRS010000364.1:0-3394 GCA_038242795.1 Burkholderiales bacterium | reverse complement strand
TGGTTGAAGCGCGAACCAGGCATGCGCGACCCCTGACCGCCATCGACCTGAGCCGCCAGTCCCTGCCAGGGCGGCTGCGCGACCGGCTGGTGTGGCTGCTGTCGCCGTACCTTTAGCCGCCTGCCCCGCAGGCGAACCACCGATGAATTTTTTGGCGATGGCGCCGCGACGCGCACATGGCATCAGGCAAAACTGGATTTATTGATGAAATACGCCTTTTTCGCAATACACACGTGGGTTAACAGCTATTATTTAAATAGCATCAGCGCCTGGCACATCCCGCATCACGCCACGAGCCGCACCATGCCTTCCATGTCCAACACGATTTCGAGCGCAATCAGGCGTTCCAGTGCTTCGTCGACGCGCGCTTGCGCGTCCGGTGGAATGCGCGCCATGCCCAGCAAGCGGCAGACAGAATGGGCGACATCCGCACGCGACGAGTTGCCCGCCTGCGCCAACACATGGTGCGCCAGCGCTGAAATTTCTTCCAGGCAGACCTCATCAATGGAGCGACGCGAGGCATCGCTGCCCTCCTCTGCAACGCGGACGCGTTCCCACGAGGTCATGTCGGCGTGCTCGGGCCAGTAAAAAATGGCGTCTGTTTCAATCGTGCGCGCAAAGCGGTCGGGCACCAGTGTGCGCAGCCGCTCGACCACCCGCGCGCCGGTGCGCTCCAGCCCCCATGCGCGGGCCACCTTGCGGAACAGATTGGCGTCGGTCAGCGGGCCTTCGCCCTCAATGACCAACGCAAGATCCTCCACCAGCCGGGCCGACGCACTTGCTTCATAAAAAAGCGAGGCATCCCCAGCAGGCAAGACCACCGGGCGGTAGATTTCCAGTGCCTGCTCCACGCCGGCTGCGTCGTCGGCGACCCTTGCTCGATCGGCAGGTGCTTGTGTCTGCAGCGGATTGACGGTGATGTCCAGATCGTGCAACGCCGGAACCGCCTCAACGGCCAGAGCAGGCGCCGCCTCGGCCTGCCCCGCTTCAGGCATCGCCAGAATGGCTTTCAACCGTTCGGTGATTTTTTCAATCTCGCCTTCGGGGTTGAGCCACCAGTCGGTGGACCAGATGCGCAAAATTGTCCAGCCCAGGCCTTCGAGCACATGCTGGCGCAGCCGGTCGCGGTCGCGCGAGGTGGCGGCGGAATGGTAGGTGGCGCCGTCGCATTCGATACCCGCCAAGTAGCGGCCCGGCGCGCGTGGATCAACCACGCCGAGGTCGATGCGGTAGCCCGAGCAGCCGACCTGCGGATGCACGTCCCAGCCGTGGTTGCGCAGCAGGCGGATGACGGCCACCTCGAACGGGCTGTCGGGCTCGCGGCCGGTGGGCACGCTTTGCGCGGCCAGCGCCCGGTAGCCGTTGATGGCAAATTCGAGGTAATGCTTCAGGTCGCGCACACCGGCGGCGCGCACCCGGGCCAGGTCAATCTGGTCGGGCAGCAGCGTGCTGTAGATCACCACGGCTTCGCGTGCCCGTGAAATGGCCACGTTGAGCCGGCGCTGGCCGCCCTCGCCGTTCAGCGGGCCGAAGTTCATCGTCGTCTTGCCGGCGGCGTCTGGCCCGTAGGTGATCGAGAAAAAGATCACATCGCGCTCGTCGCCCTGCACGTTTTCCAGGTTCTTGATGAACAGCGGCTCTTGCGCGCGCGTGGCAATGGCGCGGTCGAGTTCCGGACGGGCGCGGCGGCGCGCATCGAGCAGGGTTTCGATCAGCAGTTGCTGCGGCTGGTTGAACGTGACCACGCCCAGCGTCAGGTGCTTTTTCTCGGGCGCGAGGTGATGCGCGCTGATGCCTTCGACGATGGCGTTGGCTTCTGCCCGGTTGGTGCGGCTGCCGCCCCGGTCGTACACGCCATGGACGCGCTCGAAGCGCACCGCGCTGTCGCTGGTGACCGGCGACGGAAAGGTGACCAGGCTGGACTGGTAGTAGTTGACGTTGCTGAAGGTGATCAAGCTTTCGTGCCGGCTGCGGTAGTGCCACTGCAGGCTCAGGCGGTTCATGCCCGCGCCCAGGCATTCGTCGAGGATGCTTTCCAGGTCTTCGACCGGCTCGTCGTCGGTGCCACCGCCTTCCGGGTCGCTGGACTTGCTGAAAAAGCTGGTCGGCGGCAGTTGTTTGGGGTCGCCCACCACGACCAGCTGCCGGCCACGGGCAATCGCGCCGATGGCGTCCCAAACCGGAATCTGCGAGGCTTCGTCAAACACCACCAGATCAAACGGCGCATAACCGGCGTCCAGGTACTGCGCGACCGACAGCGGCGACATCAGCAGGCAGGGCTTGAGCCGTGGCAGCAGCGTCGGCATGCCATGCACCAGCTGGCGCACCGGCATCTGCCGGCGCTGCTTTTGCAGCTCGCGCCGCAGGCGACCCAGTTCGCTGTCGGGGCCAGCCGTATCGCCGGAGATGGAAGGAATGCGCCCGGACAGCGTGGCGACGATGTAATCCTCGGTCAGTGTCTGAAAGCGTTCGTCGGCTTCGCGAAATTCACGGATTTTTCGCGCATGGTCGGCGCTTGAAAAACCGCGCAACACCGGGTCGCGGTCGATGGTTTTTTTCAGCCACCAGTTGCGGTAACTGAACTTGAAATGCGACTCAACGTCGCGCAAGGGCACGGCCCCGCTTTCCAGCCGCTTGACCAGCACTTGCAAGCCCTGCGCCATCGCTTCCTCGCGCACATTGCGCCACAGACACCACGGCTGCAGCAGCCGCCGGTTGTTTTGCCACACGGCCAGAATGCTCTGGATGCGTTCGAGCGCGCCGTCAGCCCCTTCCGGCCCCTGCAGCGGCAAAGCAGGCAGCGCCAAGGCTTCAAGCGCCTGCAGCTTCTGGCTGAATTCAAGCCAGCTGCCCCGGTAGGCGATCAGCGCCTGACCGGCCTGTCCGCCAGCGGCCAACGCTGCCCGGTTGCTGGACACCAGCGGCCCCAGCGCCTGATGCAGCGTGTTGACGCGCGTCAGGTCTGCGCCGGCAAACCGGACCACCGCGTCGGATAATTTCTTCGCCCACAACTCATGCCCGGCCAGACTGGCCCAGTCGGTTTTCAGGCCGGCATAGTCTTCTTGCAGCAGCGCCTCGGCGTCGGGTTGCAGGGTGCGCAGGGCCTGGTCTTCTTCGTTCAGCGCGGCCAGTGGCGTCAGCAAGGCTTGCACGTCGGCTTCGGACGGGCGCTGTGCATCGGCGCGAAATCCGCTCAGGCGACCGGTGATGGCGCGCTGGGCGAATAGCGATTTGGGCCACCAGTCGGATTGGGCCTGCGCCCATTCGCCCTGAAGCGATGCCGCGTTGAGCGTGGCCACCTGCGCTGTCCAGCCCGCGCCGATCTGCTGCATGCAGGCGTTGCGCGCCAGTCCGTGCTGCGCCAGCGCATGCACCCGCGCGCGCGCGCCGGGGT
>JBBSRS010000363.1:0-3415 GCA_038242795.1 Burkholderiales bacterium | reverse complement strand
CGCTCAAGCAGATGGGCTGGCTGCAAGGCGCGATCTGGAGCAACCAGCATGTGCGTGAAGCGGTGACGGCGATGAAGGAAAAACGCGCCGGCAACTTCCCGGACCTTGCTGTGCTTCAATATTTCAATGAAAACGGCCTGTAGCGCATACGCAGCGGGCGCAAGCAGCTATTGAATCAATAGCTGCTTGCCTCCATTAACTGATCCGTTGCCAAAACCACCAGCTGGCCAGCAGCACCAGCAGCACCGAGCCGCCGCGCACCACCACCGTGCGGTACCACGACCGGCCCACCAGCACCTGCGACACGATTACCCAGCCCAGCACGGCAATCAGCTGGCCGGCTTCCACGCCCAGATTGAAACCGGCCAGCGCCCAGGGCAGCAGCCCGCCGGGCGCAGCGGCTTCCAGCAGCAAGCCGGCAAAGCCGTAGCCATGAACCAGGCCGAACAGCAATGCCAGCACATCGACGCGGATCCATTTCATCGGCCGCAGGTTGAGCAGCGCGGTGACCACAATCGATAGCGCAATTGCCGGCTCGACCCATGCGGGCGACGCCTGCGTCAAGCCAAAAGTCGCCAGCATCAGGGTGATCGAATGGCCTATCGTGAAAGCGGTCACGGTGCGCAGCAGGGCCATCCAGGTGGCGCGGCTGGCATAGGCGGCGGCCTCCGTCTCGGGATGCTCGCGCAGCAGGGCGGCGGACGGGCTGCGCCGCAAACTCAGCTGCAGTGGCAGCACCAGCGCCAGCAGAAACGCCAGATGGTCATAGCCTTCCAGCAAATGGTGAACCCCGAGGCTGAAATAGTCGCGCAATGCCGACCACTGGTTGGAAGCGCCGGCGCTTTTTGCCTGCGCACCGCCTCCAGTCACCCCTGCGCCTGTGACTGCGGGACTCAGCAGCAAGCTGCCCTGCTGCGGCGACAGGGTGCTCAGCAGGTCCTTGCCGCCAATGCGGCCAGCCACTAAAAGGCGATGGGTCGAATCCTGGTCTTTCAGCAGCACATAGTGAAAGCGCAGGTCCTGCCCGGCCGGGCAGCGGGCGCTTGCCTTGGCGCGCAGATAAACGCCGTCGCTGCGGCGCTCCAGGCCATCGGTTTGCCAATCAAGCCGGCACGCAGCCGTCGCGCCAGCGGGCACGTCAAGCCGGGCCTGCTGGCTGAACAAGGCCAGCGCCTGCGGCGTGGCAGCCTTGACTTCGCCCCAGGTCACGCGGCCGTCGGCGTTCCCATCCACCGGCACGACCAGGTCCAGGTCCCGAATCGCCACCGCCAGCACGAACTTGAGGTCTCGGGACGTTGCGGCGCTTTGTGCGCCTTCGGCCTCGATCTGTTGCACTTCCAGGTAGGCGTCACTGCCCTTGTGCGCCCGTGCGGGGCCGCAAGCCAGCCCCAGCCCCAGCGCCAAGACCAGCAGCCAGCCGGTTTGCCTCAGGTGCCCGAAACACGCCCGCATCATTTAACCGCCCTGGCATTGGCAGTGATGGCCGCCAGCCGCACATCGTGCAAACCGGCCGCCTGAATGGCGCTGCCAATCTCTGCCAGCGCTTGTTGGTCATTGGCCAGCCTGGCGCTTTGCAAGGCGACCCACCAGTCCAGCGGCTCGCGCTGCAGCTGAAGATTGCGCCTCGCCAGTGGCAGCGCACTGGCCGCATCCCCATCCAGCCACAAGGCCGCCAGCGCCAGTTCGCGGCCATGCAGCGTCGCGTCGTCGCCACGTCGTGCCAGCTCGTCCATGCGCGACTGCAGCACCTGGCGCCCGGCCGTCCAGCGCGCATCACCCAGGCGCTTCCAGGCGGTGGCTTGGCGCAGCACCACGGCATCGGTTTCAGGCAACGGCGTGAGCAGCTTCAGCGCCTGGGCCGTCTTGCCGGTGCGCAGCAGCAGGTCGCTGAACGCGATGGCGGTGTAAAGGTCGTGTTCGGCTGCCAGGCTGCGGGTGTAGGCGTCGGCAGCTTGCGCATCGCGCCCCGCGCGCTCATCGCTTTCCGCCAGCAGCGACAGCAACCAGCTGCGCTGGCCGGCGTTGGTGGCCCGGTCGATCAGCGCCTCGAAGCCCTGACCTGCCATCGGTTTCTGGCCCTGCAGCGATTTGGTTTCCAGGCGGCAGGCCGCAGCATACAGCGCCTGACCGGCGCGTTCCACCGCGTCGCAGGCGGCCAGCGACTCGGCGTAGCGGGACGACAGGCGTTCCAGCGACGCCAGGTTCAGCCAGCCCTGCGCATGGCCGGGTGCGCGCATCAAGGCTGCCGTGAGCACTTTTCGTGATGCCACAAATTCATGCCTTCCCTGCTGCACGGTGGCCTGCAACACGGCCAGATCGGCAGGCGCGTCAGGCCGGTCCCACCACGGGGCCAGCATGGCCTGCGCGCGGCCCCAATACCGGGTGTCGCCGGTTTGCCGGGCCACGGCAATGTCTTCACGGGCTTGCAATGCAGCCGCCGCCGGATTGCTGGCCGATTGCGGGGCGGCAGACGCTGCCGCTGCCGCTGCCGCTGCCGGCGCTGGTCGATGGTGCGTCACGGCGGGCAGGATTTCCAGAACTTCATCGTCCTGTGCGGGCTGGACCGCTGTTGCCGCTGCGGCATTGAGCTGAACCGCCAGCAGCCAACCTGCCAATGCCATGAGTTTGGAAATACGGTGCATCGTGCGTGCTTTCATCGGAGCGGTCATTCAGGCGCGGCAGGTCAGCCCGCCAGCGGGCACGCTGCCATCACCCCAAAATTTACAAAAAAAAAGCCCGGCAGTCGATAAACCTCGACTGCCGGGCCGCGTCACGCCTTGCGGTTACTGCAAGGGTGCCGGCTCCGAGGTGTCGTCAGTCGCCAGCGTCAGCACATTGGCATCGACCGGGTCGGTGTTCTCGCCGTTGCTGGCGATCAGGTTCTGGATGTAGCCGACCACATCGGTGATCGTCTGGGCGACCGACCCCGGGGGTGGAAGGACAGCGCCATTGTTGTCACTGTTGCCGCCACAGCCTGCGAGCAGCGCGGCAGACAGCGCAACGCCGGCCACCAATCTTGCGTTAAAGGTGAACATGGTGAATCCTTATTTGGCGCCCGGAAGCGGCGTGTTGAGGTAAGGGAAGACCTGCTGGAAGTCGGTTGCGCTGGCGCGCACACCGTCCACAAAGGCCACGCCACCGGCTGGCGCATCAGCAGGCTTGCAGCCCACCTTCAGCGCGTCGGCGTTACCCGTCAGCCCGCACAGCGCACCCATGGCCACGCGCAGCGAAACGTCCACCACGTCATCGCCCAGGCGACGGCCGTTCGGGAAGCCGGCGTTGTCGCCCGCCGCCACACCCAGCGAATTTTGCGCAGCCGCAGGCACGGCGGCAATCGACGTGTTCAGGCGCAGCATCTCGGCCAGCGGACCGCCCATGCCCAGACCGGTGATGTTGGCCGGCCGGTTGACCGCGG
>JBBSRS010000362.1:0-3416 GCA_038242795.1 Burkholderiales bacterium | reverse complement strand
TGCTCGTACTCGCGGAAGTAGCCGTTCAGGTTGGGCCGGCCGAACTCGTTGTTGAACGCCGCGCCGCCCAGCGGGCCTTCGGTCATGATCTGCAGCGGGCTGGCGATGTGGCCGGGCTTGCCGTAGTCGGCGTCAAACAGTCTGGACACCGTGAAGCCGGTCAAACCGGCTTTCGGTTTGGAGCCGCGCCCGGTCGCGCCCTCGTCGCGGATCTCGCCGCCGGCGCCGGTCGAGGCGCCGGGAAACGGGGAAATCGCCGTCGGGTGGTTGTGGGTTTCAACCTTCATCAGCACATGCGTCAGCACATAGTCCATCACGCTATAACTTTGATAGCTGCTTGCATCCGTCCCGCCTGCGCCAGAGGCCGATTTGGCATAAAACCGCTGGATTTTCGCGCCTTCCATGACCGACGCGTTGTCGGAATACGCCACCACCGTGTGCTGCGGGTTGAGCTGCTCGGTGTTGCGGATCATGCCGAACAGGCTGTTGTCCTGCGGCACGCCGTCAATCGTGAAGTCGGCGTTGAAGATCTTGTGCCGGCAATGCTCGCTGTTGGCCTGCGCGAACATCATCAGCTCGACATCGGTCGGGTTGCGCTGCAGCTGGGTGAAGGCCTGGACCAGGTAGTCGATCTCGTCGTCGGCCAGCGCCAGGCCGAACTCGCTGTTGGCCTGCTGCAGCGCGGCTTTTCCGCCGTGCAGCACGTCAATGGTCTGCAGCGGCGCGCCCTGCAGTTCGGTGAACAAGCCCGCTTCGGCCTGTGCCCGGTCGGTGACGACGCTTTCCGTCATGCGGTCGTGAAGCAGCGACGCGACCTGTTCTCGCTGGGTTGCCGTCAAGGCCGACTTGCTGAAAAAGCCCGATTTCAGGCTCAGCCGGTACTCGGTGATGCGCTCGATACGCCGCACGGCGAGACCGCAGTTGTGGGCAATGTCGGTGGCTTTCGATGCCCAGGGCGACACCGTGCCAAAGCGCGGCGACACGATGAACAACACGCTGTCGGCAGCATGTCCGGCGGGCTGTTCGCAGGGTTCACCGTAGTCGAGCAAGGCTGCCAGCCGGGTTTTCAGAGCCTGTGAAGGAATTTCCTTGGTGGCAACCACATGCACGAACCGGGCGCTGATGCCGACGATCTTTTCATGAATGGCTTGCAGGCGGGGCAAAAGTTGCTGGACGCGAAAATTGCTCAGGGCACTGATGCCGTGGGCGTCGCCCTCGAAAGTCGTCAGGTGAAGGGTCACGGTAGCGGTGGCCTTTTGGGTAAAAATAGTGGAAGGCAGCGAGACAAGCTGTTTTTGTCGAATCTGAAACTGTTTGCTGGAAATGTGCATCCGGCAAAAGGCCAGAACTTGCAAGGGTCGCCTCAGCACCCAATTTTATCAGCGCACCGGCCGCACACAGGCGACCCGTCTAAAGCCTTGGCGCCCCGGTCAAAAGCAGGCTGCAGGCTGCGGTGGGATAATTCCGGCATGAGTATTACTTACAAAGATGCAGCCGGTATCGAGGGCGTGCGCGTGGCAGGCAGGCTTGCCGGCGAGTTGCTGGACTACCTGACCCCGTTCATCAAGCCCGGCGTGACGACCAACCAGATCAACCAGCTGGCGCACGACTACATGGTCGACGTGCAGGGAACCGTGCCGGCCACGCTTGGCTACGGCCCACCCAGCTACCCGCCCTACCCCAAGTCGCTGTGCACCTCGGTCAACCACCAGGTGTGCCATGGCATTCCCAACGACAAGCCGCTCAAGAAAGGTGACATCGTCAATGTGGACGTCACGGGCATCAAGGACGGCTGGCACGGCGACAGCAGCCGCATGTTCCTGATCGGCGAATGCTCGATTGCCGCCAAGCGCCTGTGCCAGGTGACTTACGAAGCCATGTGGAAAGGCATCATGTGCGTTCGTCCGGGCGCCCACCTGGGCGACATCGGCCACGCCATCCAGACATTTGCCGAAAAGCAGGGCTACTCGATCGTGCGCGAGTTCTGCGGCCACGGCATCGGCACCCGGTTCCACGAAGACCCGCAGGTGCTGCATTATGGCCGTCCGGGCACGCTTGACGAACTCAAGCCCGGCATGGTGTTCACCATTGAGCCGATGATCAACATCGGCAAGCGCGACATCAAGGACGGCCCGGAAAAGGACGGCTGGAGCATCGTGACACGCGACCATTCGCTGTCGGCGCAATGGGAACACATGGTGCTGGTCACCGAGACCGGCTACGAGGTGCTGACGCTGTCGGCTGGCAGCCTGCCGATTCCGGACTTCGTGCCACAACTGTCGCGCGAAACAACCGCGGCCTGATCCCTTCCTGCCTTGCGGGACGGCTTCTTTCGATTTCTTCACGGTCAGGCCCCGCCCTCATGACTGAACTGACGCCCTTTCGCGAACAATACAGCGCCGGCAAGGCGGGCGTGCTGGCCGCACTGGCTGGCAGCGGCGCCTCGACCCGGGGCATCCACGGCTTGTTGCAAAAGCTCGGCCAGCTGACCGACACCAGCCTGCGGCGTCTGTGGCAGCTGGCCGAATTTCCGCCAGACGCCTGCCTGATCGCGGTGGGCGGTTTTGGCAGGGGCGAGCTGTTTCCGCATTCCGATGTCGATGTGCTGCTGCTGCTGCCCGACAATGTGGTCGATGTGGCGAACAATCCAGCCCTCAAAGCCAAGGTGGAGAACTTCATCAGCAACTGCTGGGACTGCGGGCTGCAGATTGGCTCCAGCGTGCGCACGGCAGCCCACTGCGTCGAGGAAGCGGCCAAGGACGTCACCGTGCAGACCTCGCTGCTCGAAATGCGTCTGGTGACCGGTTCGGCCGGGGCTTACCAGCGCCTGCAGGCACAGCTTGACGCGATTCTTGATCCCAAGGCGTTTTTTATCGCCAAGACGCTGGAAATGCGCCAGCGCCACAACAAGTTTGACAACACGCCCTACGCGCTGGAGCCCAATTGCAAGGAGTCGCCCGGCGGGCTGCGCGACCTGCAGGTGGTGCTGTGGGTGGCCCGCGCCGCCGGATTGGGAAAATCCTGGGACGAACTGGCCAGAAACGGGCTGGTGACCACGTTCGAGGTCCGGCAGATCAAGGCGAACGAAGCCTTGCTGAGCCTGATACGCGCGCGCCTGCACATCATTGCCGGCCGCCGTGAAGACCGTCTGGTGTTTGACCTGCAGACGGCGGTGGCCGAATCTTTCGGCTATTGCGCCCCGCCTGGCAACCGCAGCGCACCTTCTGCAACCCGGGAAACGGCGCAGGCGGCCCTGCCACTGGACCGGGCGATGTTGCCCCTGGGCGGCCGGGCACCCAAACGCCCGGCGGCGCGTCCCAGCGAATCGCTGATGCGCCGCTATTACTGGACGGCCAAGGCGGTCACCCAGCTGAACCAGATCCTGCTGCTGAACATCGAAGAGCAGCTCAGCCCGT
>JBBSRS010000361.1:0-3416 GCA_038242795.1 Burkholderiales bacterium | reverse complement strand
GCAACCACCTGAGCTGGCAATGGGTGGCCGGCACCGGCAGCAGCAAGCCCTATGTGTTCAATGCCGACAACGTGGCGCGTTTTGCCCCGGCCGCCTGGCACAGCCCGGGCAGCGTCATCGACACCTCTTACGAGGCACTCGACCGCATCGCCCGCAGTGCGAAGCCGGCTGTTTTTGGACGCACTGGCGCCACCGCTGCCGCTCACCCGCCCGCGCTGTTCGGCGTGCCGCCGCGGCCGGGCGATTTCGCGCCGGTCGATGCGCAGGCGGTGCAGGGCAGGGATGTCTGGCTGGTGCATCCGTGGGCCCTGGGCGCATTGCCTGCTGACCTGCCTGAAGGCACGCTGGCGCTGGGCATTGCCGTGGCCGATTTTCACCGGCAGCACCCCTGGACCGCGCAGCGCTGGGATTTTGTCACGCGCCGGATGCGCCAGCTGGCCCCGCTGTGCTGGCATGCCCCCGCGCACACCATGGGCGCGGCGCTGGGCGCAGCGCGATCGGTGCATGTGCTGGACAACCCGCACCTGGGCGATCTGGGGCAGCCCTGGTTGCCTGATTCAGTCCGGCACCGTGCTGGGCCGTGCCTGTTCACGCCAGTGGCTGAACTGTGCGGCAGCTTTTCAAAATGGCGCGGACGCACCAGCCTGGTTCGCTGAGGACGGTCTGCAGTGCAATGCCCGATCGGTCGGTGGCCAGACCAGCCCAAACTGCAAATGGCCGTTTGAAGGAATCAAGCGCTGGGCTCTAAAGGTAAACCCTGCCATTTGGACTTCCAGATTCGGTAATCCGCTTTTATCCTACGTGGTGATGCGAACATGGCCGGATTTTCCTTAAAGCTCGACCAGTAGCATCGGTTCAGCATTTAAACAAACGCGGAGAAGGGCAATGGCTTCAAACCAGGTGAGACCAGTTGAAAAAGCGTCTTTCAGCGTGGGGCTGACGGTCGCCGCCTGTGTGGCTTTTGCGTTGTTGCTGGCGGCTCTTTTTCAAGTTGTCAACGGACAGGTCGAACAGGCTGACCTACGTCAGGCACAGCACAACGCGGCGCAGGTCGCCATTTCAGGTTGCGCGGCCAGCTACACGGGCGCGGTCCGCAGGCAATGCGTGGAGCAGGTCAATGCGGGGTTCATGTCCCATTCGACCTTCACGCCCCGCAATGAAATCGATGTGCTGGCTGGTGCACCGAACATGCCGGGTTCAACAGGCTTGGAGCAAGTTGTTTTTACCCCTCGCTGACACGGGCCGTCATGCAGCAAAATACCTGGCTGAAGCCCTTGCGACTTACCTGATATTTCTGAAGCCAAGCCGATGACTGATTCACAAGCCATTTCTGACCTCACCGACAGCCTGCAACAGGCGCGCCTGCGGGCCCTGCCGCTGGACTGGGCCGCTGGCATGCCCCGGGACCTGCCACAAGCGTATGCAGCCGCGCTGGCCGTGCGTGTAGCACGAATCCACGCGGGCGACGTGCCGGCAGGCTACAAGGTCGGCTTTACCAACCGCAACATCTGGCCACACTACAACGTTCACGCGCCCATTTGGGGAACCATGTGGCAAAGCACGGTCACGCTGTCGCCGCTTGGTGCGCGCGATGTGGCGGTGTTGTCCCTTGACGGGTTGTGCGAGCCACGCATCGAACCCGAAATTGTGTTTCGCCTGCGTGAAGCGCCGCCACCCGACTGCTCGGCAGACGAACTGGTGGCGTCAATCGACTGGGTGGCGCATGGTTTTGAAATCGTGCACACCCATTTCCCCGGCTGGAAGTTCACGGCTGCCCAGGCCGCGGCAGATGCCGGCCTGCATGGCCTGCTGCTGGTCGGAACGCGCATTCCCGTTCCGGCGGGCACCACCACGGTCGATCTCGTCCAGGCGCTGGCGGGCGTGACCGTTCGTCTGTATGGCGACGACGCGCTGAAAGACGAAGGTCGGGGCGTCAACGTGCTGGATGGTCCGGTTCAGGCGCTGCTGCATTTCGTGCGGGAATTGCGCGACACGCGTGGCGCACCGGACCTGAAAGCCGGCGACCTGGTCACCACCGGCACGCTGACCGATGCCCATCCGGTGGCCCCGGGTCAAACCTGGCACACGCAGATCGAGTCGTCGGGTCCGGTCGGTGGCGCGCTCACGGGGCTGACGGTTCGTTTTGAATGACGTATTTTGGAGGGCGAAACATGGGTTTTGCAACCGGGCCGTCCATGCTGACCATTTGCCCTTGTGCCGGCGGCTGGACGTCCGTATCGGCCTGTTCATCACTTTGTAACCGGAGGCACCATGAAATGGGAAGGCAATCGAGAGTCTGACAATGTCGAGGACCGACGCAGCGGTGGCGGCGGGTTTGGTGGTGGTGGCGGCCTGCTGGGCGGTCGCAGCATTGGCGTTGGCACCATCGTCGTGGCCCTGGTGGGCGGCTGGATATTCGGCATCAACCCGCTGACGCTCCTGAGCATGTTCAGCGGCGGGGAAGCCCCCACCGCGCAGGTGCAGCAGCAAGGCCCTGCGCAGCGGCCGCCTGCCGACGACCGCATGGCCGCCTTTGTGTCCACCGTGCTGGCCGACACCGAGGATGTCTGGAAGGACGTGTTTGCCAAGGGCGGCGGCACCTATAAGGAGCCCCGGCTGGTGCTGTTTCGCGGTGCCACCCAAACCGCCTGTGGCCAGGGACAGGCCGCCATGGGGCCTTTTTACTGCCCCGGCGACCAGAAGGTCTATATCGACCTCGGGTTTTACGAAACCATGAAAAACAAGCTGGGTGCGCCCGGTGACTTTGCGCAGGCCTATGTGATCGCCCATGAAGTCGGCCACCATGTGCAGAACCTGCTCGGCATCAGCGAAAAAATGGAGCAGATGCGCGGTCGCGTGAGCACGGCCGAGTACAACGGATTGAGTGTTCGCCTGGAACTGCAGGCCGACTGCTTTGCCGGCGTCTGGGCCAACCATGCACAAAGCGCCCGGCAGATCCTGGAACAGGGCGATGTCGAGGAAGCCATGAACGCCGCCGCCCAGATTGGCGATGATGCATTGCAGCGCTCAAGCCGCGGTGCCGTGGTGCCTGAAAGCTTCACCCATGGCACCAGTGCCCAGCGCCAGCGGTGGTTCGACACCGGCTTGAAGAACGGCAGCGTCAAGGCTTGCGACACCTTTGGCGCCCGCAACCTGTAGCTTGATTTCGATGCAAGGCCTCGGGGCTTTACGTCGGCTGGCCTGCGCATGCCTGAGAAACTCCTGATTTCATAGCGGATTGTGCACGTCCATATTGGGCAAGCGGGCTTTTTCACCATAACCAGGGCAACTGCTCAGTTGGCTAGAAGCTCTCCGTAATCTCTTTTGTCATTGCGGACAGAGGCTGTCCCGGATTTGATCCGGGAATTCGCCATCCATGACCCCGTTGGTGGAGAAGTCATGGTTCGCGGGTGCTG
>JBBSRS010000360.1:0-3422 GCA_038242795.1 Burkholderiales bacterium | reverse complement strand
TCTTCGGTCATGGTGTGGCTGCTTGTTGGGTGAGGCGGGGTTGCCTTGGAAGGTGCGGCCGATTGTCGCCGACGCCACTCGCCGTCAGGCCGCAGCGCCCCTGCCGCCTGGCAAGCGCAGGCCGCGCAGTCGCTGGTGCGCCGCGTCGTCCCCATCCACCGGCAATTGCTGCCGGGCGTTCAGGTAATGGTCGGTGAACACCTCCAGGTAGGCCTCCAGCGTCTGCGCCGCATGCGGCTCGCCGGCCAGTTCCAGGCACAGCGCAGCGACTTCCGAGGTGCAGAAATGGTCGGTGCGCCTGGCGCGGCGCAGCCGGTAGCGCGACAGCTGCTCGCCCTGCAGGCTGAGCACCGGCAAATGGTCGAGGTAGGGGCTTTTGCGAAACATCTTGCGCGCCTCGGGCCAGGTCGCGTCCAGCAGCACGAACAGCGGCCGTCTGCCGTCAGGCGCCTCGGCGGATTGCAGCCGGGACACGACCCGTCCGCCGGTCACGAACTCGCCGGGAAACACCAAGTAGGGCTGCCACTGCGGGTCGGCCAGCAGCGCCAGCAGCGCGGGGTCCACCTCGGTGCGCGCCCAGCCAAAGGCAAACGTGTCGGCCACCACATCGGCAATCAGCCAGCCGGTGTTGCTCGGCTTGAGCGCCTCGATGTCGGCCATGACCAGGCACACCCCGGCGCGCGTCGGCAGTTCCGGGCGCAGCGCGCACAGGCAATGGCTGAGAATCAGGCGGCAACCGGCGCAGCGTTCGCCGCGCGGCCCGCCACGGGCCAGAAAGGGTTTGGAACTGCGCGCCAGTCGCGCGGTGCGCAGGCGGGAGACGGCGTGGGGCATGGGCGGAAGTCTAGCGCAGCAGGTTGGCAAGGCAGGCCGCATTGCCCACTGCCCGCCCCGGCCGTCTGGCGCATTTCCATGCCAAAGCGGCTTTGGCTGAAAAAGGCTCGGTGGCCAAACGGGTTGTTGCCGTTTGCCAAGCCACGGCACAGCCGTATTGCGTAAACTGACAAATCACGAAATTTGCGCTGGCTGATCGTTTCCCTTCCGCCTTCATTTCGGCGCCGATTCAAAAAACCGTGAAAAGCCAATCAACGTGACCGGTCTGTTTTTTGGACATCCCGGTAACTGGCGTCACAGGAGTTCTTATGAAGCGTCGAAAAATCCTGCAGAGCTTTGCCCAGGCGTCCCTGGCCCTGGCTGTGCTCCCTTTAAGCGAGATTGCCATCGCCATGACCAAACTCACCAAATCCAAATCCGAGTGGCAGCAACAACTGCCCGCCGCCAACTACGCCGTGCTGTTCAAGGACAGCACCGAGCGCGCCGGCAGCAGCCCGTTGAACGACGAAAAGCGTGCCGGAACCTATGTTTGCTTCGCCTGCAATTCACCTTTGTTCAAGAGCGAACTCAAGTTCGACAGCGGCACCGGCTGGCCGAGCTTTTTCAATGTGATCCCCGATGCGGTCGGGACGCGCCGCGATTTCAGCATGGTCTGGCCGCGTACCGAATACCACTGCGCCCGCTGCGGCGGCCACCAGGGCCACCTGTTCAAGGACGGCCCGCAACCGACCGGTTTGCGTTACTGCAACAACGGCGTTGCACTTCGATTCATTCCCGCAGGCGAAAAACTACCGGAGTTGCGCACATGAAAACCTGGCTTCAACCCCTGGCCGCCCTGGCCCTGTCCCTGCTGATCGGCCAGGCCGGCGCGCAGACCTCAACGACGCCAGCCGCAGCCGGCCAGACCGCCACGGCCATCTTTGCCGGCGGCTGTTTCTGGTGTGTCGAAGAGGACTTTGAAAAATTGCCCGGTGTGATCGCGGCCGAGTCCGGCTACACCGGCGGCAAAACCGCCCACCCGACCTACCAGACGGTCAGCGCCGGCGGCACCGGCCACACCGAGGCGGTTCGCCTGACCTACGACCCGCGCATCGTCAGCTACCCGGTGTTGCTCGACTTCTTCTGGCGCCACATTGACCCCACCGTGAAGGACCGGCAATTTTGCGATGTTGGCGACCAATACCGCAGCGCCATCTTCTACAAGAACGCAGCCCAGAAAGACCAGGTGGAAGCCAGCAAGGCAGCGTTGTTGAAGTCCGGCGCACTCAAGGAAATTTACACCGAGATCGCCCCGGAATCGGCCTTTTACCCCGCCGAGGACTACCACCAGGACTACGGCAAAAAGAACCCGCTGCGCTACAAATACTACCGCCTGACGTGCGGCCGGGACAGCCGCGTCGCCGAAGTCTGGGGCACCAAGCCCTGAGTGCTTTTGGAAAAGTCACCGCTTGCAGACCAAGGGGGCGGGCGATGAACCGAATGCCAGCGCAAGAGACGCTGCCGGCTGCCTGACCTGACCTGACCTGCCGCATGCGACGCGGCAGGTCAGGCGCAGCAAGCGCGCAGCTTATTTGGCAGGGCGGTGCAGCGCGCAGAGCTTGTTGCCGTCGGGGTCGCGCAGATACGCCAGGTAGAGCTTGCCGGCCGCGCCATCCCGAAACCCCGGTGGTTCTTCGCACGTCGTGCCGCCGTTGGCAAGGCCGGCCGCATGGAACGCGTCACCTTGCTCCGGCGACGCCACGTCAAACCCGACGGTGGTGCCATTGCCATGCGTCGCGGGTTCGCCATTGATCGGCGTGGTGATGGCGAACGAACCCGTGGGGCTCCGGTAGAAATAGCGGTTCTTGTTGGCAACCCCCGGGCTCATCCCCAGCGTGCCCAGCAGCGCATCGTAAAACTTCCTTGAAACCTCAAGATCATTGACACCAAGCATGACGTGACTGAACATAAATTTCTCCGTTGGGTGCCCGATGGCGGGCGAAGTAGGGCCGGGGGAATGGTAATGGATAACGGGTCAATGCCTGGCTGGCCCGAGCCAGGGGCGCGGCTTTCAAAGCGGCACACGCCATTGGCTGACAGGTGCTGCTTTCATGTCAAATCGGTCGCCTGCGCACGCCCTGGCTGCGCAGTCTGCTATTAATCTTAGTTTTTCTGCTTGTTCAGGTCTTTACATCGGCCCTTGATACTTCAGACGCTTCACAATACTTCACCAAGACATTGACATGAACCACAAAGTATTTGTTTCGCTGGCCGCGCTGGTCTTTTCCTTCGTCGTGTCAGCCGCCCAGGCGGGCACGGTCAATTTCGATTCAGGCAGCGCCAAAGTGCACAGCGTCCAGATGATCAAACACCAACAGCACCGCAAGCACAAGGTGTGGGTGCCCGCCCATCGCTCACACGGCCACCTGGTCAGGGGCCATTACATCTGGCGCTGACACCGGCTGGGCCGCAGCCCGGACAGGGCAGGGCCAAACCGGCGGCCACCGCCGCATGCTGCTGTGCAGCACCTGATTATCAGGCTGCGATTTAAGCGAAAAAGGCCTCTGGCGCACGCCCCGTCTGCGCAAGCAGCTATCAAATTAAGTCAG
>JBBSRS010000359.1:0-3426 GCA_038242795.1 Burkholderiales bacterium | reverse complement strand
GGGAACCCCGGTGTCGCTTTGCTCGGCCTGCCGGATGGCGCGCTCGGCCCGCACCATCAGCCAGCCATGCACGACCGCTGCCGCAAACAGGCCGTAGGAGGCAATGCCCAGGGCCCAGTGCAGCGGCAGCCAGGGCGAGGCGATCACGTGGTAGCTGGTACCCGGGAAAACCAGCGACAGCAGGACGACGGCGCTGCCCAGCCCGGCCAGCGCCCAATGCGCATGAAGCTGCGGAAACAGCCTGCGTTCCACCGCATACACCGTCAGCACCAGCCAGACTGTCATTGACAGCGCCGGGGCAAACCCAAAGCGTGGCGGCGTGCCGAGCAGGGCTTCGACCAGTGTCAGCGCATGCAGTCCCCAGGCCGCCAGCAGCAGGCCACGCAGCGTGCTTTCGCCCAGCCGGGGCGTCGCCAGCGCAAGCACGGCATAGGCCACCGCCGCACCGGCTGCCGCCCCGAGACCCCATCCACCGCTGAAAGCTAAAATCATGCCCAGAGTTTAGCGCCTGGCCCGGTCTCTTCCGGCCTTTGGCTCCCCCGCAGCGCCCGTATCAGGACACCATTTCATGGCCACAGCCCTCACCGACAAGTTATCCCGCCTCGTCAAGGAAATGCGCGGACAGGCGCGCATCACCGAATCCAATGTGCAGGACATGCTGCGCGAAGTCCGCATGGCCTTGCTGGAGGCTGACGTGGCGCTGCCCGTGGTGCGCGACTTCATCGCCCGCGTCAAGGAAAAAGCCCTGGGCCAGGAGGTGATGGGCTCGCTGTCACCCGGCCAGGCGCTGGTCGGCATTGTCAGCAAGGAACTTGCCGCCACCATGGGCGAAGGCGTCAGCGACATCAACCTGGCCGCGCAGCCGCCCGCGGTGATCCTGATGGCCGGCCTGCAGGGCGCGGGCAAGACCACCACCACCGCCAAGCTGGCCAAGCACCTGATTGAAAAACGCAAGAAAAAAGTGCTGACGGTCTCGGGCGACGTCTACCGCCCGGCCGCCATCGAGCAGCTGAAAGTGGTGACCCGGCAGGCCGGCGCCGAATGGTTCCCCAGCTCGCCCGACCAGAAACCGGCCGAGATTGCCCGCGCCGCGCTGGATCACGCCCGCCGGCATTTTTTCGATGTGCTGCTGGTGGACACCGCCGGCCGCCTGGCCATTGACGAAGCCCTGATGGCTGAGATCAAGGAACTGCACGCCATCCTCAAGCCGATTGAAACGCTGTTCGTGGTTGATGCCATGCAGGGCCAGGATGCCGTCAACACCGCCAAGGCATTCAAGGACGCCTTGCCGCTGACCGGCATCATTTTGACCAAGACCGACGGCGACTCGCGCGGCGGCGCAGCGCTGTCGGTGCGCCAGATCACCGGCGCGCCGATCAAGTTCTCGGGCACCAGCGAAAAACTCGACGGTCTGGAGGTGTTCGACGCCGAGCGCCACGCCGGCCGCATCCTCGGCATGGGCGACATCGTCGCCCTGGTCGAGCAGATGGCCTCGGGCGTGAACATGGCCGAGGCGCAAAAGCTGGCCGCCAAGATCAAGTCTGGCGACGGCTTTGACCTGAATGACTTTTTAAGCCAGCTCCAGCAGATGAAGAACATGGGCGGCTTGAGCAGCCTGCTCGACAAGCTGCCGACGCAGATGGCCGCCAAGGCCGGTTCCATCGACATGGACAAGGCCGAAAAAGACATGAAGCGCAAGGAAGCCATCATCCTGAGCATGACGCCGCTGGAGCGCCGCAAGCCCGACCTCATCAAGGCCACGCGCAAACGCCGCATCGCCAATGGTTCGGGCGTTCACGTTCAGGAGGTCAACCGACTGCTCAACGAGTTCGAGCAGATGCAGGGCATGATGAAAAAGATGAAGGGCGGCGGCATGATGAAGATGATGAAGCGCATGGGGGGCATGAAGGGCATGCCGAAGTTCTGAAAATCCTGAGTTTTATATAAAAAAAGACGTTGGCGCACTGTGCATGTGCGTATAGCGCTATTTTTATGATAGCGATAAGCCTTTTGGGTTGTGCCCATCGTAAAATAGTCTTTCAAGCGTTCAAAAGAAGCACAATCGCCTTGAAAATGTAGGACAACCGCTTAAAGTTGTGCAAGCCGAAATTTCAGCAAGACCGCCGGGGCCACGCAGTTCACTGGCTGCGAATTTATGGTTACCCCGTGAAAGTTACAAAAAATCCATGGCTCGTTGGGTACTGGTGTTTAAGTTTTGTAGCAATTCACTTCTGAAAACAAAAGGGTTATGGATTGACTTCGCACAAATCAAAGCCACACTTGGGGGCTCAACGTTGCAAACAAAACTTTCTGTTTGCTGCTGCTGAAATTTGTAAGTGGTTGACCGCTGACTTCCATTGAAATCAATTTGAATCCTGCAATTATCGGCAGATGGTTTATTCAAGGAAAGGGCATCACTTGCAGTCAAATAAAACGCCATCTTTTCCACAAAATCAAAAAATCCCGCAAGAGCTGGCCAGCATGCTGCGTGAAGCCAATCAGAACCTGGTGATTGCTTCCCTGCGGGCGCAGGATCTGCAGGATCAGGCCGAAGCCTCGGTGGAGCGGCAAACAGAATTTTTGTCGATGCTGGCGCACGAGTTGCGCAACCCGCTGGCACCCATCGCGCTGGCGGCCGAAATGCTGGGAAAAATCTCCACCGCCCACCCGCTACTGCCTGACATTCAGCAGGTCATCACCCGGCAGATCGCGCACATGAAGCGGCTGCTGGAGGACTTGCTCGATGCCGCGCGCGTCAGCAGCGGAAAGATCACCCTTAAAAAAAGCTTGTTGCTGCTGGGTGACGTTGTTCAAGGTGCGGCCGAAATCAGCCAGCCCCATTTCGCCAAACTCGGTCAGAAACTGATCATTGACCTGCCGCGCGACCCCATCACACTTGATGGCGACGGCGTGCGCCTGTCACAGGTGTTTTCCAACCTCCTGATCAACGCCAGCAAGTTTTCGCCGCCCCAGACGTCGATCACCGTATCGGCGCGCCTGTCTGCAGCCGGCATGGTGCTTGTTTCCGTGAAGGACCAGGGCATCGGCATTGATCCCAAAGCCCAGCCTTTCGTTTTCGACTTGTTCACGCAGGCAAGCAATACGCTGGACCGCTCGCAAGGCGGGCTGGGCATCGGGCTGTCCATGGTGCGCACGCTGGTGCAAATGCACGGCGGCAGCGTGAAGGTACGCAGCGAGGGCATGGGTTGTGGCAGCAAGTTCATCGTTGAGCTTCCGGTGTCCGAGCAACCCGTCGCCATCGAACCTCCCTTGGACACCTATGAATATTCGGCCCGTCCTTGCCGGATACTGGTCATCGAGGACAACATTGATGCCAATGCAATGCTCAGTCGCTTCCTGATGCTCGATGGCCATGCTGTGGATTCTGCACACAGCGGCACTGAAGGACTTGCGCTGGTCAAAGAG
>JBBSRS010000358.1:0-3470 GCA_038242795.1 Burkholderiales bacterium | reverse complement strand
GCTAGATTGGTGCTGTGCATGATCGTCTGGCAGCGGCCCAACTTGCTGCTGCTTGACGAGCCGACCAACCACCTTGATTTGGCCACGCGCGAGGCGCTGTCGATGGCGCTCAATGAGTTTGAAGGCACGGTGATGCTGGTCAGCCACGACCGCGCCCTGCTGCGCGCCGTGTGCGACGAGTTCTGGATGGTGTCGCGTGGGGGTGTCGAGCCGTTTGACGGCGACCTGGACGACTACCAGCGCTACTTGCTCGACGAAGCCAAGCGCATGCGCGAGGACGCGAAGAAGTCGACCAACAGCGCCGCCACCCCGGCTGCTACCAAAAAAGTAGCTGCCAGCGCAGTTGCAGCAAGCGCAACAGGCACTTTTGAGGCTAAAAATGCGTCCAGCAAGAAGGAAGACGCCCAGCGCCGTCAGCAACAATCCGAAGCCATCAAGCCACTGCGCAAGGACCTGGAAAAAATCGACCGCCAGATGCTCAGCATGAACAGCGAAAAATCCAACCTGGAAACGCTGCTGACCACCTCCAAGTCACCGGCGGAAATTGCGCAGGCCGGCAAGCGGCTCAAGGTGATCGAAGCCGACCTGGCCAGGCTGGAAGAGCGCTGGCTGGAAGTGACGGAAAAGCTCGAAGCCGTCGCCGCCTGAAACGCCACGGACCGAGCCGGTGATTGGCCAAAGGCGATGGGTGGCAGTCGTTTCTGTGTGATAAAAAGCCATTGCACGCAAGACGACATCCATGAAAGGTTTTTGGAACCATGCCCACTGCCCTGCAACTGGCCGCCGACGACGCGGCGCTTCAATCGGCGGTCATTCGCAGCCGCAAGCTGCTCCACAAGCGGGCGATGATGGCCGCCGTGGCCAGCGCCGTGCCGGTGCCCGGCCTGGACTGGGCGGTGGATGCGGCATTGCTGTCCAAGCTGATTCCGGCCATCAACAAGGAGTTTGGTCTGGCACCCGAGCAGATCGACCAGCTTGACCCCGGCAAGCGTGAACAGGTGCAAAAAGCGGTGGCGATGGTCGGCTCGGTGCTGGTCGGCAAGTTCATCAGCCGCGACCTGATCATCAAGGCCAGCACGAAGATCGGCACGCGCATGGCGACCAAGCAACTGGCCAAGTACATTCCGCTGGCCGGGCAGCTGGTGGCGGCCAGCGTGGGCTATGCGGCCATCCGCTACTTTGGCGAAGAGCACATGAAGGACTGCATCCGCGTGGCGCAACAGGCGCAACTCCGGTTGAACTGAAAAGTCGCCACGGCTGGCGAACCTGTCGGGCCAAGACCATCACTTCCTGAAAAAACAAAAGGGTGCTGGCCGTGTGAACAGCCAGCACCCTCTCAAGGCCGCAAACGCTGAGGTTTAAACGGTTTCCATCCGGTCCCTGATCTGCTGCAACGCGCCCGGATCGTCCATCGAAGTCAGGTCGCCCGCATCGCGGCCTTCGCACACCGCCTGGATGACGCGGCGCAGCAATTTGCCACTGCGCGTCTTGGGCAAGGCCGCAACAAAACGAACCCGCGCCGGCCGGGCCACCGCGCCCAGGTCACCATCCACCCGCTTCATGATCTCGGCTTCCAGCTTGGCGCAGGCGGCGCTGTCGCCCATCACGCTGGAATCCTTGAGCACCACAAACGCCATGGCGACCTGGCCCTTGAGCCCGTCGGCCACGCCCACCACCGCCACCTCGGCCACCTGCGCATGGCCGGAAATGCTTTCCTCGATCTCGCGCGTGCCCAGGCGGTGGCCGGCGACGTTGATTACGTCGTCGGTGCGGCCCAGGATGAAGAAGTAGCCGTCGGCGTCGCGGATGCCCCAGTCGAAGGTGCTGTACACCAGCTTGTCCGGAATGCTCTTCCAGTAGGTGTTGACGAAGCGCGCGTCGTCTTGCCAGATGGTCTGCATGAAGCCCGGGGGCGTCGGGCCTTCGATGACCACCACGCCTTTTTCGCCTGGCTTGGTGAGTTCTTCGCCGGTGGCTTCGTGCAGCAGCTTGACGTTGTAGCCGTACATCGGAATGCCGGGGCTGCCGAACTTGCTCGGCTTGGGCTCGACGCCGTTGGCAATCGTCAAAATCGGCCAGCCGCTTTCGGTCTGCCAGTAGTTGTCGATGATCGGCACATTCAGGCCTTCACTGATCCAGCGCGCCGTCGGTTCGTCCAGCGGCTCGCCGGCCAGGAACAGGGCGCGCAGACTGGACAGGTCGTATTTGGTCAGCAGCGCCGGGTCTTGTTTCTTCAGCACGCGCACGGCGGTGGGGGCGCTGAACATGACGGTGACCTTGTACTTTTCGACCAGTTCCCACCAGATGCCGCCGTTGGGTTTTTTGTCCATGCCTTGCGTCGGCAGGCCTTCGTACATGATGGTCGCCATGCCGGCAATCAGCGGGCCATAGACGATGTAGCTGTGGCCCACAACCCAGCCGATGTCGCTGGTCGAGAAGAAGGTTTCGCCCGCCTTGCCGTCGAAAATATGTTTCATGCTGGCGGCCAGCGCCACGGTGTAGCCGGCGGTGTCGCGCTGTACGCCCTTGGGCTTGCCGGTGGTGCCGCTGGTGTAGATGGTGTAGCTGATGGCGGTGGAGTCCAGCCATTCGCAGGGCACTTGCGCATCAAAATGCGTTGTACGCAGTTCGTTCCAGAGGTGGTCGCGCCCGGCCACCCGTTCCATCGGTGCCAAGCCTCGATCGGCCAGCAGCACGGCAGCCGGCTTGTGGCTGGACAGGCGAATGGCTTCGTCGAGCAGCGGTTTGTACGGCAGCGCCTTGCCGCCGCGCGAGCCACCGTCGGCGCTGACGATGACCTTGGGTGCGGCGTCCTCGATGCGCGACGCCAGCGAGCCGCTGGCAAAACCGCCGAACACCACGCAATGCACCGCGCCGATGCGCGCGCAGGCCAGCATGGCAAAAGCCGCCTCGGCAATCATCGGCATGTAGATCAACACGCGGTCGCCTTTTTCGACGCCGAGCGCCTTCAGGCTGGCGGCCATGCGCTGCACTTCGGCATGCAGGTCGGTGAAGGTGTAGCTTTTTTCGGTACCGGTTTCGCTGGAAACGGCAATCAGCGCGGCTTGGGTTGCGCGGTCTTCAAGATGCCGGTCCACGGCGTTGTGGCACAGGTTGGTCAGGCCGCCTTCATACCATTTGACGAACGGCGGGTTGTCGTAGTTGCAGACGCGATCAAACGGCTTGTGCCATTCGATGAGGTTGGCTTGTTCGGCCCAGAAGGCATCGGGCTGGTCGATGGACTGGCGGTAGAAGTCGGCGTAGCGGGTCATGGGGTTCTCCGGGTTATGCAGAGGCTTCGCCCATTCCATTTCCCGTGCGATGCCAATCGAAAACCGCGCTGTTGCAGCCGGCTTTTATGGCATTGAAGGAACGTGAACAAGCGGTGCCTGCGGGCGATAGGCGCGTGCCTGAAACATTAAAACTGAATTCATAATTATGAACAACGGTCTTGCGGCAAGCTGACGGGG
>JBBSRS010000357.1:0-3516 GCA_038242795.1 Burkholderiales bacterium | reverse complement strand
ACCGCCATGGCGCTGGGCGGCGTGGTGGCGGGCATGGGCGTGGCGGCGCTGGCCGGGCTGGTCACGCGTTTCACCTCGCTGAAGGAAGACGCCAGCCTGGCGGCCATCTATCTGGTGGCGCTGGCGCTGGGCGTGACGCTGATCTCGGGCCACGGCACGCAGCTCGATTTGCTGCATATTTTGTTTGGCAGCGCGCTCGGCGTGGACACGGCGGGCCTGTTGATGGTCGCCGGCGTGGCCAGCGCCAGCGTGCTGCTGCTGGCCGCCATGTACCGGGGGCTGGTGCTGGAAAGTTTCGACCCGGTGTTTCTGGCGTCTGCCGGGCGGCGCGGCTGGCTCTGGCAGCAGGGCTTTTTGATGCTGGTCGTCATCAACCTGGTGGCGGGTTTCCAGACGCTGGGCACCTTGATGGCGGTCGGGCTGATGATGCTGCCCGCCGTGTCCAGCCGGCTGTGGCACGACACGCTGCCGGCGCAACTGCTCAATGCCAGCGCGCAGGCGATGCTGGCCAGCGTGGCCGGGCTGCTGCTGTCCTACCACCTCGACACCCCGTCGGGGCCCACCATCATTGGCTGCGCCGGGACGCTGTACTTTGCGTCGCTTCTGGTTGCGCCCGGTGGCTGGCTGCCGCGCGTCTGGACCCGTCGCCACCGGATGGCGTGAACTGGCCTTTTTACTTTCGTTTTTATCCACTTCCCTTGAAGGCCAAACATGAACCGTCTTTTTCGCAAACTCGTGGCGTCAGGCCTTGCCGGCGCCGCCCTGCTGTCGGGTGCCAGTTTCGCGGCCGACAAGCTGCCGGTCGTCGCCAGCTTCAGCATCCTGGGCGACCTGGTGCGGGTGGTTGGCGGCGAGCGCGTCAGCGTCACCACGCTGGTCGGTGTCGACGAAGACGCCCATGTTTTCGAACCCCGGCCGGCCGATGCCCGGGCCATCGTGCAAAGTCGGTTGCTGGTGGTCAACGGCCTGGGTTTTGAGCCCTGGGCGCAAAAACTCGCCAGGTCCGCCGGCTACAAAGGCGCGACCATGGTGGCGTCCCAAGGCGTGAAAGCGCGCGTCATGAATGAAGAAAAAAGCCATGGCGGCACGGGCCATGCGCATGATGAAACCGATCCGCACGCCTGGCAAAACCCCGTCAACGTCATTGCCTATGCCCGCAACATCTCGGCAGCGCTGAGCCAGGCCGACCCGGCAGGCAGCGCGGTTTACCAGGCCAATACAGACGCCTACGTGAAGGAATTGCAGGCGCTCGATGCGTGGGCCGGGGCGCAGTTTGCGGCCATCCCCGCGAGCCGGCGCAAGGTCATCACCTCGCACGATGCCTTTGGCTACTTTGCAGCGCATTACGGCATCAGCTTTCTGGCACCGCAGGGTGTTTCCACCGATGCCGAACCCAGCGCGAAAAGTGTGGCCCAGCTGATCCGGCAGATCCAGCGCGAAAAAATCAGCGCGGTCTTTGTCGAAAACATGGGCAACCCGAAACTGCTGGCGCAGATCAGCCAGGACGCCGGCGTGACCGTCGGGGGAACGCTGTATGTGGATGCGCTGTCAACCACAGGCGGACCTGCGGACAGCTATTTGAAGCTGATGCGCCACAACGTCACGCAGCTGGCGGCGGGCATGGCGCAGAACCTGAACTGACGGCCGTCCAGCACAACCCGGCAAATTCGCCGGGCCAGGCGAGTACGACCCGTTCAGCCCCTGAAACACGACGCATGGCTGCGCTGCACCAAACGCAGCCTCTCGCTTCTTGGAGGATGGCAAACAGCCCTTTCGGCGATGGTGAAAATGGGGGAATTCATGCTGACAATCGTGATCCGTCCCGAATGACAAGGGGGCCATGGCCTAAAGACCTCTGTACTTGACGGTCACTTGGCTGAATCCAGCCGGCGCGGGGCTGCGTAGTGTTATGGGCACCTGTTCGCTTATGCTTCGGCTTGGAACATGTGGCCGCTCCACCACCCAGCCGCCCGCACTGTTGCAGGCACACCCCTCACCTCAGGAAGACCCCGATGATTCAGCACATGAACCCAGCGCCTGCCGCCCCGCGCCCCAGACGGCACCAGCAGTTTGCGGCCGGTCTTTTGCTGCTGTGCTTTTCGGCAGCGGCGAATGCGCATTCGGGCGAAGGCGTGGCGGGCGGGTTCATGTCGGGCTTCATGCATCCGCTGTCCGGCCTTGACCACTTGCTCGCCATGGTCGCCGTGGGCATCTGGGGCGCCACCCTGGGCCGGCCGCTGGTCTGGGCCTTGCCGGTGGCGTTTCCCATGCTGATGGTGGTCGGCGGCGTGATGGGCATTGCCCAGGTGCCACTGCCTTATGTCGAAATCGGCATCGCGGCTTCCGTGGTGGTGCTGGGTCTGTCGATTGCCGCCGCATGGCGCGCCCCTGTGGCCATCGCCGTGGCCATCGTGGCCGTGTTTGGGGTGTTTCACGGTTACGCGCACGGCATGGAATTGCCCGAGACCGCCTCGCCAGCCGCCTTCGCCGCCGGTTTTGTCATCTCGACCGGCCTGCTGCACCTGGCGGGCATCGCCATCGGCCTGGTGAAGGCGCTGCCGCGTGGCGCACAGGCCTTGCGCGCTGGCGGCGGCCTGATCGCGGCCACCGGCGTGTGGATTCTGGCAGGCATGCCCGGTGTTGCCTAAACCCTTTGTCAGCGCCTTGCTGGCAGGTGCAGCGCTGTCAAGCGCTACCAGCGCCTGGGCGCATGGCAACTTTGGCGCCGACACCTCGATCTGGACGGCAACCGCGCACCTGTTCACGTCGCCCCTGTCGCTGGCCGCCCTGATCGGCCTGGCGCTGGTGCTTTTCGGCATCCGCGAGCCCTTGTCGGTGCTGGCTGCCGCGCTGGCTGCGGCGGCAGCATTGGTGGCTACTTCGTTTTCAGCGCAAATTCCTGCCGTGGTGGCGCCGGCAGCGGTGGTGATCATTGGCCTCAGCGCCGTCGCTGGCTGGCGCCCCTCGTCGGCGTTTTCCTTGCTGCTGGCCTTGCTGGCCGGCGTGGCCGCCGGGTCAGCGGCTGACCTGGAGCAGCCACGCTGGCAGGAACTGACCGGCATGGCGGTGACGGTGATGGTCAGTGCTTTCTGGCTGCTGGCCTTGTCGGACAACCTGAACCGCAGCGGCCGATTCCAGACGCTCATTCCGCTTGCAAGGCGGGTGCTGGGCTCCTGGGTGGCGGCGATTGCATTGCTGCTCGGTGCCTTGGCGCTGGTGAGCAAAAACGCCTGAAGCTGCGCCGGATCAAACATCGGCAAAAATCAGGCGCATGTTGGCCAGCGGCCAAAATACAGACCCAGGATCACTTGAGGCCAGGCACATGAACCCGACACAGCACGACCCAAACGCAGCAATTGCACCCCCATTGCCCACACACGCCGCACCGCGTCCGGCGCATCTTTTTTCGCTGACATTCCACGGGCTGGCGCCTGGCCCCCGGCTGCTGGTGCTGGGCGCCGTGCATGGCAACGAGGTGTGCGGCGCGCAGGCCATCACGGCGCTGATCGCGGAATT
>JBBSRS010000356.1:0-3521 GCA_038242795.1 Burkholderiales bacterium | reverse complement strand
AGCGGCTGGGTTATCTGGCCGGCTTTGCCGCCATTTTGTCGTCGGGCAGCCTGCTGGCGGCTGTCGGGTTTGGGCAAAACGGCCTGACGGCGGGCCTGCTGTATTACCTGCCCAGTTCCACCCTGGCCATCAGCGCATTGTTTTTACTCGCCGACCTGATGGACCGCTGGCGCAATGACGGCGCCAGCCTGGCGCCGTATGACAACGACGACGCGCCCTTCCTGACCGCAGAGCTGGTGCCCACCCAAGGCCTGAACCTGGACGATGCACAGGAAGCGCTCACGGGCCGGGTGATTCCTGCCGCCGTCGCCCTGCTGGGCCTGGCGTTCATGGCCTGCACCCTGGTGATTGCCGGCTTGCCGCCGCTGTCGGGTTTTGTCGGCAAATTTGCCATGCTGACCGCCTTGCTCAATCCCGCGGGGCTGGGTGCAGCGGCGGCGCTGCCCCCGGGCGCGACAGGCTGGGCACTGCTGGCGCTGCTCATTGGCACGGGCCTGATGGCCTTGATCGCGCTGACGCGGGCCGGCATTCTGCATTTCTGGGCCACCTACGACCGGGCGCCCTTGGAGTTGCGACTGCTCGAAGGCACGTCCATCGCCGGCCTGCTGGGCGCGTGCGTTGCGCTGACGCTTTACGCAGGGCCGGTCATGCGCTACATGCAGGCCACGGCCGATGCCCTGCACACCCCGAGTCTTTACATCAAAGCCATCATGTCCGCCCGGCCCATACCCGGCCCCCAGGCGCCACGCGTTGAACCTGTCAAGGAAACCCCATGAAACGCCTGTTGCCCGCGCCGCTGCTGTCGGTGGCGCTGTTTGTGCTGTGGCTGATGCTCAACCGCACCGTGGGGCTGGGCCACATGTTGCTGGCGTTGGTATTGGCGCTGGCCATTCCGGTGTTCACCGCCGGGTTGCGGCCCGTGCCGGTGCGCATCCGCAGGCCGGGCGTGGCGCTGCGCCTGTTGCTGACGGTGGTGGGCGACTCGGTGCAGTCGAACATCGCGGTGGTCCGCCTGCTGCTCACACCGGGCCGCCCCACCCATACGCCGGCGTTTGTGCATGTGCCGCTGGACATGCGCGACCCCAACGCGCTGGCCATGCTGGCGCTGATCGTCTGCATCACCCCGGGCACGGCCTGGGCCGAGTTGTCGCGTGACCGCGCCACCTTGCTGCTGCATGCCCTGGACGTCAGCGATGCCGGTGTCCTGGCGGCGCTGATCAAGGCACGCTACGAACGCCCGTTGATGGAGATTTTCGAACCATGAACCCGATACTTTCCTGGGCCCTGCCACTGGCCCTGTTCATGCTGGCGCTGGCCATGGCCTGCGCGCTGGCCAGGCTGATCCAGGGGCCTGCAGCGCAGGACCGGGTGCTGGCGCTGGACTGCCTGTATGTCAACGGCATGCTGGTCATGCTGGTGCTGGGCATCACCTATGGCGACGGCCATTATTTTGAAGCGGCGCTGCTGGTGGCGCTGCTGGGTTTTGTCAGCACCACGGCGATGGCCAAATTCTTGCTGCGCGGCGAGGTGATCGAATGACGGAATTTGACCTGCCGCTGTGGGCCGAAGCGGTGGTTGCGTCGCTGGTGCTGACAGGCGCGGCTGTCGCCCTGCTGGGCTCGTTCGGGTTGCTGCGCCTGAAGACGTTTTTCGAGCGCGTCCACGTGCCGGCCATCATTGCCACGCTGGGCTGCTGGTGCATCACGCTGGGCACGGCGCTTTTCTTCTCGATGCAGCAAAACGGGTTGGCCGTTTTCCCCTTGCTGATCACGTTTTTTATCGCCATCACGGTGCCGATTGCCACCATTTTTTTGTTGCGCGCCGCCCTGTTCCGGGCACGGCAGATGGGCAAGGACGTGCCGCCCAGTGTCAGCCGCCCCGTTCCACCCAGTGCCAAGGACTTCTGAATTGATAGCAGCTTACGCCCGCTGCTGTTGCGCAAAGCGCTTGTTTTGTCCTAAAACATGGCTCAAACCGCATAGCGCGCCACAAACTCCCGGTCGATGCGGTCTTTCCAGCGCCAGACCCAGGCGCCTTCGACGCTGAGCCCGCCCCACACGGCAATCGCATGGCGACCGCCGCATGACAGCAGGTTGAGCGTGCGCTGTTGCGGCGCATAGGGCTTGAGCGGCCGGCCCTGCCATGCGGCGCGCAGGTTGGCCAGCAGCGGCGGACCGGCGCGCACCGCGTACACGCCGCTTCGCGGATGCGGTTTGTCGACGCGACTGGCCACGTCACCGGCGGCAAAAACTGCCGGGTGGCTGGTGCTTTGCTGAAAGGCGTTGACGGCCACAAAGCCGCCGTCGTCCAGCGCCAGGCGGCTTCCCGCCAGCCACGCCGGCGCCTGGCCGCCCAGGGCCAGCAGCGGCACATCGCAGGCCAGGTGCTGACCGCTGCCCAGCGTGATCCCGCCGGCGTCCAGGCCGGCGCAGGTGTCTGGCAGCACCTCGATGCGAAGGCGTTGCAAGGCCCTGGCAATGCGGCGCTGCACGCCCGCCGGGTAGCTGGCGCCCGGTGGCTCCGCACCGCTGAGCAATGTCACGCGGCCGCCTGGCGCAAACGATGCATCGCCCAGCGCATGCGCAGCGGCCATGGCCAGTTCCAGCCCTGCCGCGCCCGCGCCGACCACGACCAGGTGAATGGTTTGCTGCCGCGCCATCGCCATCACCCGGGGCCAGAGCTGGCCGAAGGCCTCGATCGGCCGCACGAACAAGGCATGCTCGCGCGCGCCGGGCATCTTTGCCTCGATTTTTTCGCGGTCCATGACCGGGCCGGTGTCCAGGCTCAGCCAGTCGTAAGGCAGGGTCGCACCACTGGCCAGGGTCACGGTGCGCGCATCGGCGTCCAGCCCCGTGGCGCTGCCCTGCACAAAGCGCACCCCGCTGCGGGCAAGCAGGCCATCGAGCGGGATCATGCAGTCGTCCAGCGCGTAATGCCCGGCGACGAACCCCGGCACCATGCCGGAATAAAGCTGTCGCGGGTACGGCGTGACAAGCGTGATCGCCAGGCCGGCGGGCCGGTCCTGGGCCAGGCTTTTCAGCACATGCACATGGGCATGGCCGGCGCCCAGCAGCACCAGATGCCGCCGGCCCGCTGGCGCGAAGCCTGCAGGAAAAAGACCTGCTTGACCGGCGGGCGGGGCCTTGCTTTCAGCGCGCGTCATGGCGACAGCGTGACATCGCCGACATAGCCCAGACTCTGGCTGCCGGTGTTGTCCGAGTCGCCGCCCACCAGCAGGCCCTGCAGGGGCGGCAGGGTGGCGGCTTCCTTGCCGAAGGCGCGCTGAAAGTCGGCCGCCAGGTCTTGCGAGTGCGCGACCCACTGGCCCAGATGCAGTTGGCCGCTGTCCGCCACGATCATGCGCATGCGGTGCGTGAAGGCGTTGTCGAGCAGGGTTCCGGCCGGCAGGCTGGCGTCCCAGACATAGCACAAGGTGGCGGCTGGCAGGTTTTCGCCGCTGACTGAACGGGCGACACGCATCAGGTTGCGCTCGACAAAACCGAGCTGCTCCAGCGGCATGT
>JBBSRS010000355.1:0-3524 GCA_038242795.1 Burkholderiales bacterium | reverse complement strand
TTCAAGACAAAGTTTTGCCAACCCGCAGGCATGATTTCGCCACCGGCATCGTTGTGCAGCAGGTGCCGATCCCGCGAACCGGCTCAGTGCAGATGGCGCGGTTTGCGCCCACCCGTGCCGTGGCCGGAGCCGCCCTGCGAGCCGCCCGAGCCGCGTGGCGGCCGTCCCAATTGCATGGAATTGACCAGGTCATCAAAACGGCGGCCAAAGAGCTTGTCAACCGCCTCGACGACCTCGCCCAGTTCGGAGCCGTCAAAGTGCCGCTCCATCAGGCCGATCAGGTCTTGCACCAGCAGGTCGCGCTGGACCTGCATGATGGCTGCCGGCGTCGGGCCGACAAAGTAGATGACGAAGTCATCCCGCGCCTCGTCTTCCTCGCCGCCTTCTTCTTCCTCGTCAAAGTCGGCATCGTAGAAAGTCACTTCAATCGGCGCGCCCACCTCGGCCAGTTCGTTCAGCCCCATGCACATTTCGTCGAGCGACTGGCGAAAATCATCGCCGCCAGGAACGGTCCAGCACATCTGCAGCAGATGCTTGACGGCGTCAAACCGGATGCCGGGCTCTTCCTCGTAAACGCTGGCAGCGCCTGCAGCCAGCGACTTGGAACCGGCATATTTCCACAAGGGCTTGAGCGCCTCCTGAATTTGCTCAAAGGTGACATCGGCGCGCAAGGGCACTTCGCCGTGGACGTGAATTTCAAAAGGGGTGTTGTAGCGGGACATGGAATTATCTTATCCAGTTTCAAGGGGTCAATGGGAACCAGGATGCCACCCCATGCATTTGGTGAGCCTGCAAAGCCTGCAGACTGTGGACAGATGCGGGCCAAAACATGACATGCTCCCGTGGTGAGCGGCTTCGATCCGGGGCTTGGGCCGCCCCTGAAACGTCTGAAAGGTATTGTGCCACCGCGCACCTGTGAAACCGTGGCCTGCGGCGAGGGCCGAACGTGGCGGCCTGTTTGCCCAATGCCCCTAAACGATTCAGTCCTACAAAGCGCAATCTGAAAACGTTTTCAAATCAAACGCTGTTTGCACAACCCGCCAAGGCCCACGTGAAAATTTCCGACCTGCTTTTCGACCTGCCGCCTGCGGCTTCGTCCTTGCCGACGCCGCGCTTCATCAACCTGCGTGACAGCGAATCCTGCGAGCGTGAATCCGGCAGCATCGCCAGTGAACTGACGCAAGGCTTGACCGCGAAAGCCGCTGCGCTGTCGCCCAAGTTTTTTTACAACACCCTGGGCTCCAAACTGTTCGAAGCCATCACGGCACTGGACGAGTACTACCCGACGCGCACCGAAGCCGGCATTTTCCAGGCTGCTTCGCCGCAGATCGCCGGCGCACTGGCGAAAGCCGGACTGAACCACCCGTGCCTGATCGACCTGGGCGCGGGGAACTGCGCCAAGGCGCTGGCATTGATGCCGGTGCTCAAGCCGCAGCAGTACGTGCCGGTCGATATTTCGGCGGATTTCCTCCGGGATGCGGCAGGCCAGGTGCAAAACAGCTTCCCGGCACTCGACATCGTCGGCGTCGGCATGGATTTCTCAGCAGGACTGCGCTTGCCCAGTGAAGTGCAATTGCAGGAACGGGTGTATTTCTACCCTGGCTCCAGCCTGGGCAACTTTCAGCCAGCGCAAGCCCTGGCGTTTTTGCGAAACATCGCCGACAAAGCGCAAGGCAAAGCGCGCGGCCTGCTGCTCGGCATTGACCTGGTCAAGGACACCGCCACGCTGGAGGCGGCGTACGACGATGCGCTCGGGGTGACGGCGGCCTTCAACAAAAACCTGCTGCGCAATGTGAACGAACTGCTCGCCGCAGACTTCGACATCCGCCAGTGGAAGCATGTGGCGGTGTTCAATGCGGCACAGTCGCGCATTGAAATGCACCTGGAAGCCCTCAGCGACCTGACCGTCACCTGGCCCGGTCATTCGCGCCAGTTCGCTGCCGGCGAGCGGATTCACACCGAAAGCTCTTACAAATACACGGTTGAGTCGATGACTGACTTGCTAAAGCAAGCCGGATTCAGCCAGGTGCGCCACTGGACCGATCCACAGCAGTGGTTTGCAGTGTTCTGGGCAGCGGCATAGGCAGAATTTCTGCTTTTGTAACCACTCAGGTCACTTTGCAATGTAAAGCGCAATAGCATCATTCATTGCCTCTGCCATCCCGGGCTCGACCCGGGAACCATGACTTACGCCCTAAACGGAGTCATGGATTGCGGATCAAGTCCGCAATGACAAAAGAAATGACGGAAAGCCTCGAGGGAATCGAGTAGTTATCTGCTTTTAATCAAAAAATGGTCTTTGCGCAACAAGGACGGGCGCTTCCAGCTATCAAATAGATAGCTTGGAGCGCCCGCTGCTTGACCCGTTTCAGTTTTTTCTTCAAACGCGCTCGGTGACCCAGGCTTGCACGGATTCCAGCGCTGCCGCCAGGCCTGAGGGGTCGGTACCGCCGGCCATCGCCATGTCGGCCTTGCCGCCGCCCTTGCCGCCGACCTGTTGTGCAACGAAGTTGACCAGTTCGCCGGCCTTGACCTTGGACGTGGCGTTGGTGGTGACGCCCGCCGCGATCTGCACCTTGCTGCCGTCGACCGCCGCCAGCACGATGACGGCTGTCTTCAGCTTGTCTTTCAGCTTGTCCATGGTGTCGCGCAGGGTCTTGGCGTCTGCCCCTTCAAGCCGGGCGGCCAGCACCTTCAGGCCATTCACCTCGACGGCCTGCAGCATCAACTCGTCGCCCTGCGATGAAGCGAGCTTGCCCTTGAGCGCTGTGACTTCCTTTTCAAGCGACCTGACCTGGTCCAGCACCTGGCCAATCCGGTTCTGCAAGTCGGACGGGCTCGCCTTGAGGGTGCCGGCGGCCGACTGCACGGTGGATTCGAGCGACTGCAAGTAAGCCAGCGCGTTCTGGCCGGTGATGGCTTCAACACGGCGCACACCCGAGGCCACGCCGCTCTCGGCGACGATCTTGAACAGGCCGATGTCGCCGGTGCGACCGACGTGGGTGCCGCCGCAGAGTTCCTTGCTCGAACCGATGCTCAGCACGCGCACGGTTTCGCCGTATTTCTCGCCAAACAGCATCATCGCGCCGGATTTCTGGGCCGACTCCATGTCCATTTCGCTGGCGTCGGTGGCGATATTGGCCAGGATTTCGGCATTCACCAGCACTTCGACCTCGCGGATTTGCGCATCGGTCATCGGCGCGTTGTGCGCAAAGTCAAAACGCGTGCGGTCGGCGTTCACCAGACTGCCCTTTTGCTGCACATGCGTGCCCAGCACTTCGCGCAGCGCCTTGTGCATCAGGTGCGTCGCGCTGTGGTTGCGCACGGTGGCGGCGCGCACGGCGGCGTTGACGCGGGCATTCACATGGTCGCCCACGGCCAGTGTGCCTTCTTCCAGCGCGCCGTGGTGACCGAACACATCGGCCTTGATCCTGAGCGTGTCGCTGACGGCAAAACAGGCCGAGCCGCTGACGAGTTCGCCCTCGTCGCCCGCCTGGCCGCCGCTTTCGGCATAAAACGGCGTC
>JBBSRS010000354.1:0-3532 GCA_038242795.1 Burkholderiales bacterium | reverse complement strand
CGAATGACGGGATTCAGAACGAAACGCCTGCGGTGTTGTCGGCCATGCTGGACTCGGCCCTGCTGGGCTTTCCCGAACCGCCGCCAGGGCCACGGCGCATCAATGTGCAAATCCCAAGGTGAATGGCCCCCACGGTCGCCCACTGCGTGTGGCTTCCTGCCCCCCGAGGGGGCGGCTGCGCCTGCGGCCCGGCGAAGCCGGTTCCGCGGCCCCGGCTGGGGTGGCGGGTTCAACCGCGCCTGTTGTCTATCGCCTTTCACCTTTTTTACCTTGACATCTTCCGTAAACTGCACTTACCCCATGCTTGAACCGACCCGCATCATTGCCATCCGCCATGGCGAAACCACCTGGAATGTGGACACCCGCATTCAGGGTGGCCTTGACATTCCCCTGAACGCCACGGGCCGTGTGCAGGCTGCGCGCATGGCGCGGGCGCTGAAGCATGAGCCGATCGCGGCGGTGTATGCGAGCGACCTGGTGCGCGCCTGGGAGACGGCGGAGTACCTGGGACGCGCACACGGACTGCCGGTCAACGCTGAAGCCGGCCTGCGTGAGCGCGGCTTTGGCGACTTCGAAGGCAAGACCTTTGCCGAGATCGAGGCTTTGCTGCCGGACCAGTCGATACGCTGGCGCAAGCGCGATCCGGAATTCGCCCCTGCTGGTGGCGAGTCGCTGGTGGATTTGAACCGCCGGGTGGTCGAGGCTGTCGAGCGGCTGGCCGCTAGGCATCCGGGCGAATTGATCGCGATGGTCGGCCACGGCGGCGTGATGGATGTGCTTTACCGCGCCGCCGCGCGCCTGCACATTCAGGCGCCGCGCACCTGGACGCTGGGCAACGCGGCGATCAACCGCTTGCTCTGGACGCCACAGGGCTTCAGCCTGGTGGGCTGGGCAGACACCCAGCACCTGGACGACGAATCGCTGGACGACGGCCTGTTCACCGCACAAACGGCTTCGGCGGGCGCCGGCACCTCATGAGCAAACACCACACGCACCTGTCCGGATTGATCGGCAAGTCCGTCCAGGACATCGACACCCCGGCCCTGGTGATCGACCTGGACGCCATGAAACGCAACCTGGGCCGGATGGCCGAGTTTGCCAAGAAACACCACGTCCGCTGGCGGCCCCATGCCAAGCTGCACAAAAGCGTGCTGCTGGCCAAAATGCAGGTCAAGGCGGGCGCTGTCGGCGTGTGCGTGCAGAAAACCTCCGAGGCTGAAATCATGGTCGCCGGCGGGGTGCATGACGTGTACATCAGCAACGAGGTGATCGCGCCGGCCAAACTGGCACGGGTGGCGGCCCTGACGCAGGCGGTCGCCGCGCATGGCGGACAGATCGCCATTGCCGTGGACAGCCTCGAAGGCGTGAACCGGCTGGCGCAGGCCATGACCGACGCGCGGACGGGCGCGCGCAACGGCACGCCCAGCACGGCCACGGTGATCGACGTGTTTGTCGAGATCGATGTTGGCCAGGGCCGCTGCGGCGTTCAGCCTGGTCAGGAGGCGGTCCTGCTGGCACTGGAAATCCGCAAGCATCCGGCGCTGCGTTTTGCCGGACTGCAGGCCTACCACGGCAGGGCCCAGCATGTGCGCAACGTGCAGGAGCGGCGCATGACCACCGGCGATGCCATCAAGGCGGTCGAGTTGACCTGCGAGTTGCTCAAGGCGCAGGGCATCGCGCCAGGGCTGGTGACAGGCGCGGGAACCGGCAGTTTTGCATTGGAGGCGGCCAGCGGTGTTTATGGCGAGTTGCAGGCTGGCTCCTTCATCTTCATGGACGCCGACTATGCGCAGAACGAGCGGGACCCGGTGCAGCCCAGCTTCGAGCACGCCCTGTTCGTCAGGACGCAGGTCATCAGCGGCAACGCCAGCCATGCCGTGTGCGACGCCGGCCACAAGAGCCATGCCATCGACTCCGGCCTGCCCCGGGTGCACGACTTCGACGGCCAGGGCGGACTGGACTACTTCAACGGCGGCGATGAACACGGGATCTTGCGGCCGTCGGCCGGCCACACCCGCCTGCCGGGCTTGGGCCAGCCGCTCTGGCTGATTCCCGGCCATTGTGACCCGACCGTGAACCTCCATGACGTGATGATCGGCGTGAGCGGCGGGCTCAAAAGCGGCACCGTTGAACGCATCCTGCGGGTGGATGCGCGTGGCGCGATGACCTGAAATTCAAGCCAAAAATGGCTTTGGCGCACTACCAGCGGGCATAAGCAGCTATTGAAGCAATAGCAAATTTTTCATCACGATAGTTTTTTGCGAAGACGCCATGCTGTGGGCCTTTCCGGTGGGTTTTGGATGCAGGCCCCGGGCAGACCGGCGTCAAGCCACCAGCAGACCGGCTGCCTCCTGGCAACGGAGCGGCCTCATCCTGAAATCACGCCTGCCGCCAGCCGGCGAAACCGATGCCAGGGCATTGACATCCCAAATGTGCCAAATTGTGTGAAATGCTCGCAAGTCCTACAGTGCGCCAACAGGGGAATGCCTATGATCAAACCCTACGACGGGAGCCTGACCTTGAAAAACGTTTTTGCCATTCTTGCGGCCTGTGGCCTGACGATGTCGGCCCACGCAGCCTGCTACAGCGTGTACAACCCTGCCGGCACGCTGATCTTCCAGTCCAACGAAGCGCCGGTGGACACGCGCTTTGAATACCACAGGACGATTCCCCAGCGCTTTGGCCGGGGCGCGACGCTGGTGTACAGCAACGAGCCGCAAAGCTGCACAGAGGTGGGCACGCTGCTCGGCGTGTCGGACGCAGCCGCCGGCCGGGCCGCCGCCATGGGGGGCAGAACCTCAGGAATGCAGCTCAGGCCGGGTCGCTCAGACAGGGGCTGTAGCGGCGGCTGGTGAGGCCTGAAGGTATTGCACCGCGACAGGCACGCGAGTATGGTGACGGGGACAAAACCCATCCACAGGAGTGAACATGTCTGACCATCCAACCCCTTTTAAACCTCTTGATCCCGGTCGCATCGACATCGCCGACCAGGAAGAACTGGCCTACTGGCGCCATGAACTCCACTGCACCGAGTCTGAACTGGCAGAGGCGGTGACGCAGGCCGGAGACCACGTCACGGCCGTGCGCGAGTACCTGGCGTCGCGCAAATAAGCACGCTGGCCCTGTCGGTTTCGGTCACGGAAAAACAATGTCACCGCCAACGTGACCACCAACGCCTCAAGTTTCCTGCGCTCCGCAAAGCCCATGGCATGGGCAGGTCTTGTCGCGCTTGCCTGTTTGAACGCAGGGGCGCAGGACAAGACTGGCGGAAATCTCCCGACGGTCACGATCTCGGCCAAGGCCAACCCTGATCCCGTCGAAAAATCCTACCGGAAAATGATCCGGGGCATGGACCTTTTCGAGCAGGAACGCGGACTTCGCGCCCCCGGCGCAGCGCTGCGTTTCAAGCTGTTGCCGCGCCGGCCGGACACCGACCTGCAGCGCATCGAGATGGAAGTGGTCGGCGCTACTATGGATTTTCAGGTGCCGGTTGCGCCGGACCAGACCTTCACGCTGGCGCGCAACCAGAAGG
>JBBSRS010000353.1:0-3539 GCA_038242795.1 Burkholderiales bacterium | reverse complement strand
TACCGCAATGTGGTGGTGCGTGGCGGCTCGGTGCTGTTGGTCGTGCTGGCCAGCTGGTGGTTCTGGCAGCGGATTTAGCGGACAGGCAAGGCTTTTAGCTATTGAATTGATAGCTTCTAAGGCAGATGCAGTTTGCGCTAAAGGCTGTTTTCATTAAAATACCGCAGCGCTGCGAGGTCGGGGAAACTGCCGGCGCGCTTTTCCTTCATGGCCGTCACCGCTTCGCGCACATGCTGGTTGCTCCAGATCGCGCCTTGCAGCCAGCCCATCTGCTTGAGCGCGTCGTCCACCGAATGGTCGCGGGCGTAATGCACCGCCTGCTTGGTGCCCCAGATGGCGACGGGCGGCTTGGCGGCAATTTCTTTGGCGCATTGCAGCGCGCCGGCCAGCAGCGCTTCGGGCGTGTCGAACACTTCATTGACCAGGCCGTAAGCCAGCGCCCTGGCAGCATTCAGCCTGCGGCCGGTGTAGGCCAGCTCTTTCACCACCGCCAGCGGCATCAGCTTGGGCAGGCGCTGCAGCGTGCCCACGTCGGCGACCATGCCGATGTTGATTTCCTGGATGCAGAAAAACGCGTCAGCCGTGGCGTAACGCAGGCAGCAGGCCGTCACCAAGTCGACCGCGCCGCCAATGCAACCGCCCTGGATCGCAGCAATCACCGGGATGCGCAGGGTTTCGAGTTTCGTGAACGTCGCCTGCATGCCGGCGAGCAGGTCGAAGATGGCGGCGCGGCCTTCGGCACTCTGGTCGTCCAGGGTGATGCTGCCGGCAAAGGTGTCCAGCGCCATGCCCGCGCTGAAATGCCTGCCGGTGCTGGAAATCACCAGCACCCGGGCGTCGCTTGAGGCATGCAACTGCGTCAGCACCGCGTCCAGTTCGCGCCAGAACGCCGGGTTCATGGTGTTCATCGCTTCGGGGCGGCTGAGCACCAGATGGGCAATGTGGTCAGAGGTGTCCAGGCTGAAGCAGGTGAGGGGGTTCATGGCGGCACTGTACGCCAGCGCATTCCGTGCCGTCAGTCGCACCTGAGACGCTGAGTCGCGGAAAAGGAAGAGGGCGATGGCGCTCTGTGGCCGCCTTCGTGCCGGGCCATTCGGTCACGCGCCTGTAGGGCGATGCCGCACCCAACGCCAGAATTTGCTTTCAACGCATGGTATTGAGCCGAACCGGGCCGTGGTGCAAAACGCACCAAGCGCGCTTCATTTTTCCTACAGCCTGCGGTTAACGCGCGCTTAACAATCATGACCTGGCTGAGTATTTCTGGCGAATATGCAAAGCATGTAACGAGATTTTCAATCTGTACCGCCACTGTCGTGCCAGAGGGTCTTTAATTCTCCACGGCCCGCCTGCACAGCTGGCTTTGCCAGCTTTCCCAATCCACAGGATTTTCCTTTTTTTTGCTGATTCCGACGACAGGTTGACATGACAGATGCCTCTTTGTTCAACACCGCCTCCAGCCCCGGGGCGTCAACCCCTGCCGGCCTGTTTCGTTCCTTCTGGATGGCGGGCTATGAAGGGGCTGACCATCTGAACAGTGCGGGTGTGCCGCTGTCGATGAATGAGGCCAACCACCACTGGCAGCAGCTTGACGCGGACTACGCCTTGCTGGCCCGCTTTGGCATTCGCACGGTCCGCGAAAGCATTGGCTGGCGCATCACCGAGCAGCAGGGCGATGCCGGCTTCGAGCGCTTGCGCCGGCATGCCGAACTGGCGCAGCGGCACGGCATCGAGGTGATCTGGACATTGATGCACTATGGCTGGCCTGCCGACATCGACCTGCTGTCGCCGGCCTTTGTCGAGCGCTTTTCAGCGTTCAGCGAAAGGGTGGCCCGCACGCTGTGCAGCGTGTCAGGCGGCCGGCATTTCTACCAGCCGATCAACGAGATTTCCTTTTTGTCCTGGGCGCTGTCATCGACCGGCCTGATGCAGCATGCCCGGCGCACGCTTTTTTCGGGCGACGGCCAGGCGGTAAAAATCCAGCTGGTGCGTGCCGCGCTGCAAGCCTGCAATGCGGTAGGCAGCGTGGACCCGCAGGCGCGCTTCATGCACAGCGACCCGTTGATCCATGTCACGGCACCCCCTGATTCACCGCCCGAAGTGCTGGAAGCGGCGCGCTTGCAAAGCGCTGGCGCCTTCGAAGCCTGGGACATGCTGTGTGGCCGCACCGAGTCGCAACTGGGTGGCTCGCCCCGGCTCCTTGACATCGTCGGCATCAACTATTACCACGACAACCAGTGGACCGAGCAGGGGCTTGCCAACGATCCCCTGCACTGGCACCTGCGCGACCCGCGTCGCAAGCCGCTCAGCGAACTGCTCGATTCGGTCTGGCAGCGCTACCGCGCGCCGATGCTGATCGCCGAGACCAGCCATGTCGGCGACGGCCGGGGCCAGTGGCTGGACGACGTGGCCCGGGAAGTCAGCGTGTCCCGGGCGCGCGGCATGCCGATTGAAGGCATCTGCCTGTACCCGGCGATTGACCGCCACGGCTGGGACCATTTTTCACACTGGCACCGCAGTGGCCTGTGGGATGTGCAGCCGCCCTTGCCGGGCGATGACCATGCCCTGTCCGCGCGGGTTTTGTGCCAACCCTATGCCGAGCAACTGTGGCGCTGGCAACGCCATTTGCCCGGCGGCCCGCAGCCCCCGGCGAACGTTTCCAGCACCCGCCCATTTACCAACACTCGAGGAGCCGACATGCAAACCATCATTGTTTTTTCACACCTGCGCTGGAACTTTGTCTACCAACGGCCACAGCACCTGCTTTCACGCCTGGCCCGGCATTACCGGATCGTCTTCATGGAAGAGCCGGTTCCCAACGGCCGTGATTTCCTGGAGCGGCTGTCGCCCGCCGCCAATGTCGAAGTGCTGCGCCCGCATGTGACCAGCAGCATTCCGGGCTTTCACGACGACCACCTGCCGGCGCTGCAAAGCCAGCTGGCCGACTACCTGCGCGATGAGGAAATCGACGATTACCTGGTCTGGTTCTACACCCCGATGGCCTTGCCGCTGGCCGCCGAATTGCAGCCCCGTGCGGTGATTTACGACTGCATGGACGAGCTGTCGGCTTTCATGAACGCGCCGCGCCAGCTGATCCAGCGTGAAAACGCGCTGTACCAGATGGCCGATCTGGTACTGACCGGCGGCCCCAGCCTGTACCGTTCCAAGCGCGAGCGGCATGACAACGTGCATTGCTTTTCCAGCAGCGTCGATGCCGCGCATTTCGCATCGGCCGCCCAAAACGGTTTGCCTGACCATCCGGCGCAGGCGGGGCTGGCGCATCCGCGCCTGGGTTACTGCGGCGTGATCGACGAGCGCATCGACCTGGAATTGATTGCTGCCATGGCCGACGTGCATCCCGAGTGGCAGATCGTCATGGTCGGGCCAGTGGTCAAGATCAACCCGGACAAGCTGCCGCAGCGCAGCAACATCCACTGGCTTGGCCAGCAAAGCTATGAAGACCTGCCGCAGTTCATGGCCGGATGGGAGGTTTGCCTGCTGCCGTTCGCGCTGAACGACGCCACGCGTTTCATCAGCCCGAC
>JBBSRS010000352.1:0-3554 GCA_038242795.1 Burkholderiales bacterium | reverse complement strand
TACGGATTTTTTCGGCAATTTTCTCACTGTGGTCCACCAGCAAGATCTTCAGCCCACGCTGGCCCGCCTGGCCGGCGCAAAACAGGCCGGCCGCGCCTGCGCCAATCACCACCACGTCGAATTTATGAGTCAAATCATCCTCTTGCGCAGGCAGGATGAGCGAAAGCAGCTATGAAAAACATAGTGATCTGGCGTGCACTGTGGCTGCGTTTCATGAAACACGGGAGTGTAGCCGCGCCGTGGCGGGCAAGCCTGCGCCGGACTTTCAGGCGCTGTGGCGCACCTCGGGATGTGCGGCAGCCTTCGCCAAACCGCTGACGACATCGCCCACGACGATGACCGACGGGCTGGCGATACCGGATGTTTTGATCTGTTCGGCCAGCGCGCCCAGCGTGGTGGTGATGTGGCGCTGCATGGCCAGCGAGGCGTTCTGGATCACGGCGACCGGCGTGGAGGCCGGCAGGCCGGTCAGCAATTCTTGCTGGATGTGGCCAGCGCCGCTGACGCCCATATAGATCACCAGCGTCAATCGGGCGCTGTGGGCGGTGGCGCTAAGGGCGCGCCAGTCTGTGCCGGTGGCGCCGGGTTTGGCATGGCCGGTGATGAAGACCACGCCGTGCGCATGCTGGCGGTGCGTCAGCGGCACGCCAAGCGAGGTAACGGCGGCCAGTCCGGCGGTGATGCCGTTGACGACCTCGACGCGGATGCCGGCGGCCTGCAGGTGTTCCAGCTCTTCGCCGCCGCGGCCAAAGATGAAGGGGTCGCCGCCCTTGAGCCGGACGACGTTTTCGCCTTCCCGGGCGGCGGTGACCATGAGTTTTTCGATGAAGGCCTGCGGCGTCGATTTGCAGCCGCCGCGCTTGCCGACATACACGATGCGCGCGCCGGGGGCGGCATATGCGACGATGTCTTCGCTGACCAGGTCATCGACGAACAGCACGCTGGCCTGCCCGATGGCCTTGACGGCCTTGAGGGTGAGCAGTTCCGGATCGCCAGGACCGGCGCCGACAAGGGTGACTTTGGGATGGTTCATAGTTGCTTGAGGAGTTGCAAGATATGCGCCACTTGCTGCGCAATCGACGGCGGCAGCGGGCTGTGGCCGGCCAGCACCGAGCGGATGTAAGCTGCCGTGCTGTCGGCGTCGATGGCCTTGGGCAGGTCCGGCACCGACGGCAGGGTCCCTTTGAGGCCTTCTTCGTTCAGCACGCGCTCGCCCTGGATGAAGCCCTGCATCTGCGGCGAGCGGCGCGGGTCGGCCACGCCTTCGCCTTCGGTGCCGCGCAGCAGCAGCGCATCGGCCTTGACCAGTGCGAAGGTGGCCGCCATGGACAGCGCGTATTCGGGATGCGTGTAGCTGCTGACCACCAGCGCCTGGCCGGCCACCGGGTTCATCAGCTTGACCAGGCTGTGCGCCGGGTTGCGCAGGCCAACGGCGCGGCGCACATCGAGCAGGCGCTTGAGCGCCGGGCTGAGCAGTTCGGTGGGGGCAAACGCCACCTCGCCCGGTGCTATGGGTTTGATAGCTGTCAGCGCAGGTACATCAAGCGCAGCAAACACTTCTGATGAAAAAACGCGGCTGGACTCGGTGGGGGTGCCATGCACCAGCACTGCCACGCCTTCGCGGGCCAGCAGCAGCGCCAGCAGCGGCGTGAGCACCGGCAGCTTGCGCGCGCCGTTGTAGCTGGGCAGCACCACGACCGGGCCGGTGCTGGCCGGCACCAAGTTCAGGCGCTGGTGCACCGCGTCGAGAAAACCGGCCATTTCCTCGGGCGTTTCGCCCTTGATGCGCATGGCCAGGCAAAAGCCGCCGATTTCCAGGTCGGTGACGACGCCGTCGAGCACCTGGCCGAGCAGGTCGGCGGCCTGTTCACGCGACAGGGGGCGGGCGCCGTCCTTGCCGCGCCCGATTTCCTTGAGGTAATGACTGATGCTCATGGCCGCGATTGTGCGTGAATGCAGATAACTTGCCGTTATGAGCTTAAGCCAGCTGCCGGACAGAAATCATGCCCGGCAGCTGGTCGTGCAACAGGGGGTGATCCCGTTCTGGACGCGTGTGTCGCCGACCTGCCGAGACCTCGGCAGGCCGGCGTTCAATAGGATGGCAGGTGCATGTTTGCACGGAGCGGCGTCGTTGATCAGGGGTTTTCCATGCCGGTCTTGTGCGTTCATACCGCTTGCAAGTGGCCTGAAAGTTTTCAACACCACAATTAAGCCTTGCAGGTTTCAGGCCGCTTGCATAACTTGTCCATCTGGCCCGAAACTCGCACGTGCCTGTCCATTGTTTCAAGAAGGAGATCGCCATGACCGTTGTTGCCGACATTCTCAAAGTCAAGGGCGACGCCATCGTCCATTCGATCGGGCCGAACGACTCGGTCTTCGATGCCCTGCAGCGCATGGCCGACAAGGGCATTGGCGCCTTGCTCGTCATGGAGGGCGAGCAGATTGTCGGCATCGTCACCGAGCGCGACTACGCCCGCAAGATTGCGCTCAAGGGCCGTACCTCGACGCTGACGCAGGTGCGCGACGTCATGACCACATCGGTGATGTTCGTCAAGCCCGGCCAGACCAGCGAGGAATGCATGGCGCTGATGACCGAGAACCGGCTGCGCCATCTGCCCGTTATCAAGGATAACAAACTGATCGGCCTGATTTCCATTGGCGACTTGGTCAAGCACATCATTTCCGAGCAGAAATTCGTTATCGAGCAGCTGGAACAGTACATTTCCGGCCAACACGCCTAAAACCTCGAACGTCCCGCTCCAAACCGCTCGCAGGCTGGTAATCGATTGCTTGTGGCGGTCTGCAAATGGCGCAAGCGTCTTGTCAGGCCTGGTGTATGACGCTAAAAATAGTTTGGCTTTTGCTGCCTAGCCGGGCAGATTAACCAAACCAAGTGTGCGCTGGGCCATGCAGCCTGGCTGCATGCCTTTATTTAGGGGCACCTTGCGCAGTTTTTCAGATCGGGCGAACGCCCAGGCAGTCTTCATGAGCGGGCGCTGGTGGCAAGCAGCGCACCACACAAAGCGGCACGCCCTTGCGTTTAGAATCGTTCCCGCTTCGGGGTGCAGTCCGGCCAGTGATTGGCAGGGCGGCTGAGATGGTGTCACCAAACCCGCGAACTTGAATCGGGTCATGCCGACGTAAGAAGAGCTGTCAGGACAGGGTTCACGCCCTGGCCATCACGACTTCAGGAGCACCCTGCCACCGCAGACTTTTGAAGGAATGACGACCATGGATGCCCTTGACACTGCCACATCCGCCCGCCCGCCAGCGCTTGCCGATTCCATCGTTGACGGCGTGCTGGCTTTCATGGCGCAGGATGGCGTCACTGACGAGGCATTCAATGCCCAGGCTTTGGCGCTGTTTGCCTACCAGTTTGCCCACAACACACCCTTCCAGCGCTTTTGCCGGCAACGTGGCAAGACACCGCGCACCGTCAAGACCTGGCAGGACATTCCGGCCGTTCCCATCAGTGCCTTCAAGGCCTTGAGCCTGACCTGCCAGCCGCCCGCCAGCACCGACCGCGTGTTCATGACCAGCGGCACCACGCAGGG
>JBBSRS010000351.1:0-3556 GCA_038242795.1 Burkholderiales bacterium | reverse complement strand
TGATTCGATGCATTCATGCGTAAAAGGTTGGCAAGCAGTATTAGACAATCTTCCACCACTCTATCACCCTGCGATAATGAGCCTTCCTGCTTGATGATAGTGAATATCTTGTCAAAGGCGTTGAAGAACGCCACTTGCTTCTGTAGCTCTTGCGAATGAGGCGTCAGGTACGTGAGCAAGGACAGGCCTTCATTTCGAATAGCTTCCCGCCTGTCGTCTAGGACATCCACTAATCTGGATATACCCAGAGGTGTATCCAATATGCACTCTTCTGTTCGCTCCGGCCTCGCAGACAATATAGAATTGAGGAGTTGCAGGGAATAAAGCCGCGAGTAGAAGTCCTCGGTCTCAAGAAGTTCAAGTAAGATCGTTATATTCTCATGGCGCTGCGTGAATTCATCCGCCGACGGCGTGGCAACGGCTATCTCGCTGCCTTCGGGCGTGGCGCATACGGCGGTGACGTAGCGCACCGCCATATCGCGCCACCAGGCCCAGACCGGCGGCAAAATGCGGCCGACCTGTGTGCTTCCCAGTTGCAACAGACCGTGCCCGCTGCCCAGCGCAAAAGAGGAGACAAGGGTCTGGCGCAGGTCGTTGGCCAGCGGCGCTGCATCATGCTGTACCACGGCCAGCAGGTGGCCTCGGGGTGTCAGTTGCGGTGCTAAATGGGCGGGGGTATTGGATGCGTCCATTTCAGGTCAATGAGTCAGTCAGTCAGTCAGTCAGTCAGTCAGTTGCAGTCGGCAGGCAGGAATACCGCTGGCGTAAAAGCAGTTATTTCTCGTCTGCACCAGGCGTGATGCGTGCAGGTATTGCCGTTTTGTTTTCCATGATTTCCTGGCGCAGGCGTTGCACATCCTCGCGCAGGTGTTTGATCTCGCGCATCAGTTCACGCTCAATCTGGCGTTCCTCGCCTTCCTCCACATCCTTCTCGACAAAAATCGCGGCCAAAGATGCCGTGACCAGCGACAGCACCGCCAGTCCCATCAACACCACCAACACCGAAAACATGCGCGATGCATGGGTGCTGGGCACCATGTCGCCATAGCCGACGGTAGCCGCCGTGGTGAAGGCCAGCCACAGACCGTCGGCAATCGTATGCACCTCCGGGTCCAGCAGCCAGAAGCCGACGCCCCCCAGCAGCAGGATCACGCCGCAAAGAATCAGCGAATAAATAACGCCACGACGGGCGATATGAACCTTTTTCCGGATTTTCTTGGGGGACATGGCGGGCGGGCAGTCGGGCGAATTTGGGCTCTGATTATTGTCCGGTGCGGGCGCAGGCTCCAGCCACAATGGGCGTCATGCATCAACATCTTTCTGAAACGACCGGCCCGCAGCGTTTGCTTTATGGGCTGGTGGCCGGCCTGGCCACCGCCGCCTTGCCGCTGCCGTTGATCTGGCAGTTTCGCGGTCTGCTGGGGTGGAGCGTGGGTGTGGCGGTTTATCTGGCGCTGGCCTGGTGGCTGTGCGAGCGGTTCGATGCCAGGCAGACCCGCGCGCGGGCGCAGGCGCAGGACGAGCCCAGCGTGGTGCTGTTTTTGCTGATGTTGCTGGCAACGATGGCCTGCGTGGCGGCCATCGTGGTCATGATGCAGCAGGGCAAGGCATTTTCGGACACGACGCGCACGCTTCACCTCGCCTTGTCGATAGCCGCATTGATCGCTTCGTGGCTGTTCATCCAGACGATTTTTGCGTTTCGCTATGCCCACCGTTATTACCAGGAGGAAAAGCTGAAAGAACCTGACGGGCCGGGTTTGCAGTTTCCAGGCGGGCTGGACCCGGATTATTTCGATTTCCTGTATTACGCCCATGTGGTCGGCATGACCTCGCAGGTGTCGGATGTGCAGGTCACGTCACGCGAGATGCGCCGGCTCACGCTGGTTCACAGCGTGCTGTCTTTCGGCTTTAACATGCTGGTGCTGGCGCTCAGCATCAATGTGGTGGCCGGTTCGCTGCAGTAGCAGGGGAAGCCGGCGTCTGGCCGCGCCCGAGCTTTAACAGTCCGGTGGCCAGCGCCGTGCCGCCGACAATCACGCCGGCGCAGCCGACCATCCACGGCGTGACCGACTCGCCCAGAAACAGCACGCCGTACAGCACCGCGAACACCGGCACCACAAACGTCACCGACAGCGCGCGCGCCGGGCCGGCATTTTCAATCAACCTGAAAAACAGGATGTAGGCGATGCCGGTGCAGACCACGCCCACCGCCAGCAGCGCCAGCCAGGCCGACGCCCCTGGCATGCGCGCCGGCCATAGACACAGCGCCGGCAAGGCCAGGCCCAATGTCGCGCCGATCTGGCTGCCGGCGGCCGTCACCAGCGGCGGCAAGCCTGAAAGATAGCGTTTGGTGTAACTGGCCGAGATGCCATAACACACGCCCGCCAGCAGGCAAGCCAGCACCGCCCAGCCCGGCGCCACACCCGAGGCGTTGGGCTTGAAACTGGCCTGGTCCCACGCCAGCAGGGCCACACCGGCAAAGCCGATGACCAGCCCCAGAATGCGCGAGGCAGTGGGTTTGTCCTTGAGCCAGACCCAGGCAATCAGCGCGCCGAACATCGGCACGGTGGCATTCAAAATCGCCGACAGTCCGGTGCTGATCGACAGCAACGCAAACGAAAAGCAGGCAAACGGAACACCGGAGTTGAGCAGGCCGATGAAAAAAATCCGTTTCCAGTTCTTCCCCAGCACCGGCAGCAAGCCGCGCAGCCAGACCAGCGGCAGCAGGAACAGTGCCGCAATCGTCACCCGCACGGCAGCGGTCGGCAGCGCTCCAAACTCGACAGCGCCGATGCGCATGAACAGAAAGGACGATCCCCAGATGGCCGCCAGCAGCAGGAAGTCGGTGACCCAGCTTTTCGGGCTGGCGGTTGCCACGCCAGTCACCGTGGGCATGCCCATGGCGCCAAGTCGCGCGTTCAAGGACGGCTTTCTACCAGCGCGCCTTCGAGCCGAAGCAGCGCCGTTTTGCGCGTCAAGCCGCCCCCATAGCCAGTCAGCGTGCCGTTGCTGCCCATCACGCGGTGACACGGAACGATGATGCTGACCGGGTTGTGCCCAACGGCGCCGCCCACGGCCCGCACCGCCGCCGGGTTGCCGATGCGCCGGCTGACTTCGGCGTAGCTGGCGGTTTCGCCCTGCGGGATGTCAAGCAGCGCCTGCCACACCGATTGCTGGAAAGTGGTTCCGCAGCGCAGGTCCAGCGGCACCTCGAAATGGCTGCGCTGGCCGGCGAAGTATTCGCCGAGTTGCTCTCTAGCCTGCTTTAAAACCGGATGCGCCGGGTCATGGCGCCAGGCCGACGGCCCGGTGAGTTCAGATGGCAGGTAGCGCTGGTTGTCGGTAAACCACAAGCCGGTCAGGCCCCGGGACGTGGCGGCGATGGCGATGTCACCCAGCGGACTGGGCACACGTGCCTGAAGAACAGGGGGGTTGAATTTCATGAGGGTCTCCGGGCGTGTTTGTTTTGGTGGTTTACACCCCAGCCGGCCATGTAAATGGTTTGGGTGGTGGTGTTTTTTAAGCGTTTGGCAAAGGCCCCGGGGCTTGGGCGGGA
>JBBSRS010000350.1:0-3573 GCA_038242795.1 Burkholderiales bacterium | reverse complement strand
GGCGGTGCCAGAGGCCGAAGCCAAGGTGGAAATGCCGGTCCGGCGACACGCTTTGGGCCGCCCGGAGCGGGCGCGCCGCAGGGCCAGAGGCGTCGCGACGACCGGGGTCCGCGCAGTGACAAATCCGCTGGTGCCGCCCAGCCCGATCCCATGAAGACCTCGTTCGGCTATATTGGCGCCGACACCTTTACCCGGCAGCGGCAGGACCAGGGTCAGCAGCGCCGCGGTGGCGGCGGCAATGCCGGCGGCTTTGGCGGTAGCGGTGGCAGCAGCGGGGGACCGCGTCGCAATGGCGGCAATTCGGGGGGCAATCGCGGCGGTGGCAACCGGGGTGGCAACCGCTAAAGCGCAACCGGTTTACTGGCAATCATTGCCAGCAATGAACCAACATTTGCTACTGAATCAATAGCTGCTCACGCATACGCAGTTTGCGCAAAAGGCCAATTTGATGCTTGAAATCAGCTGGCTGGCCAGAATGAATGCATTCCAGCGCTTCTGCGGCGCAAGACCATTTCGCTGGCTTGACTTGGAAGGGGCAAGCCAGCGGGTTAAAATCATGGGCTTTATTCAGTCCCTGAATAATTTAAAAACCCAATAACTCCAACATCCTTTAGGAAAATACATGGCCATCGAACGCACACTCTCCATCATCAAGCCTGACGCCGTCGCCAAAAATGTGATTGGCCAAATCTATGCGCGTTTTGAAGCTGCCGGCCTGAAGGTCGTCGCTGCCAAAATGGTTCACCTGTCGCAAGGCGAAGCCGAGGCTTTCTACGGCGTGCACAAGGCCCGTCCTTTCTTCAAGGACCTGGTGTCTTTCATGATTTCCGGCCCGGTGATGATCCAGGCGCTCGAAGGCGAAGGCGCTGTGCTGAAAAACCGTGACCTGATGGGCGCGACCGACCCGAAGAAGGCCGATGCCGGCACCATTCGTGCTGACTTCGCCGACAGCATCGATGCCAACGCCGTCCATGGTTCCGACGCTGTCGAAACCGCCAAGGAAGAAATCGCTTTTTTCTTTGCCGGCCTGAACGTTTACTCGCGTTAATGGCTACCGTCCCCATGCTTTGCCACCCTGTCACAGGGTCGCCGCGTGTGTGGGGCGACCTGACGTATCGTTGCCTCCAATGACCGCCAACCTTCTCGATTTCGATCTGGAGGGCTTGGCCGCGTTTTGCGAACAGCTGGGCCAGAAGCGCTTTCGCGCGACCCAGCTGTTTCGCTGGATTCACCAGAAGGGTGCCTCCAATTTTGAGCAGATGACCGATCTGGCCAAGGCGCTGCGCGACAAGCTCGCCGTCTCGGCGCATATCACGGGCCCCAAGGTGGTTTCGCGCCACGAGTCAACGGACGGCACCATCAAGTGGCTGTTTGACGTCGGCGCGGGCGATGTGATTGAAACGGTGTTCATCCCTGAATCCGACCGTGGCACGCTGTGCATTTCATCTCAGGCGGGTTGCGCCGTGGGCTGCCGTTTTTGTTCGACCGGTCACCAGGGTTTCAGCCGCAACCTGACGACCGGCGAAATCATTTCCCAGTTGTGGTTTGCCGAGCACTTCCTGCGCAAGCATCTGGGGCGCAATGAACGCGTCATTTCCAACGTCGTCATGATGGGCATGGGCGAGCCGCTGCAGAACTATTCGCAGTTGCTGCCGGCGCTCAGGGTGATGCTCGATGACCATGGCTATGGCTTGTCGCGTCGCCGCGTCACAGTGTCCACGTCCGGCGTGGTGCCGATGATCGACCGCCTGGCCCGGGATTGCCCGGTCGCCCTGGCCGTTTCGCTCCATGCACCGCACGATGCGCTGCGCAGCGACCTGGTGCCGCTCAACAAGAAATACCCGATTGCCGAACTGCTGGAGGCCTGCACCCGCTACCAGTCGGCCGCGCCCCGCGACTTCATCACGTTCGAGTACTGCATGCTCGATGGCGTCAACGACCAGCCCGAACATGCGCGCCAGCTGGTGGCCTTGATGAAGGTTCACGCGGTCCATGGCCTGTCCTGCAAGTTCAACCTGATTCCGTTCAATCCCTTCCCGGCTTCGGGCCTGGTGCGCTCGCAAATGCCGCAGGTCATGGCGTTTGCCCAAATCCTGATGGAGGCCGGCATCGTCACCACCGTGCGTAAAACACGCGGCGATGACATCGATGCGGCCTGTGGCCAGCTGGCAGGCGACGTGCAGGACCGTACCGGTGTGGACCAGCGCATGGCGGCGCAGCGCCAGGGCATGCTGGGAGGCATCAAGGTCGTGGTGCTGAGCAAGGATGCGGCATGACGAGGGTTCCGGCGCATGCCTGGATCTTTGTCTGCTGGGCGGCCATGCTGCTGGGCGGGTGTGCCCAACAGCCCGGCTCTGTCGAAGGGTTGGGCAACCGCACCGATTTGATCACCGATTCCGATGAAACCGACCAGCGTCGTCGTGCACGCTTGCGCGTCGAGCTGGCCAGCGGTTATTTTGAACAGGGCCAGACCAAGGTGGCCCTCGATGAAATCAAGCAGTCGCTGGCAACCGATCCGAATTTCGTCGATGCCTATAACCTGCGCGGGCTGGTCTATATGCGGCTCAACGACATTCCGCTGGCAGAAGACAGTTTTCGCCGTGCGCTCGCCCTGAATGCACGCGATGCCAGCGTGGCCCACAACTATGGCTGGCTGCTCTGCCAGCAGGCACGTTACCCCGAGTCGTTCAAACTTTTCGCCCAGGCTGCTGCCAATCCGACCTACACCGGCAAAGCCAAGACCCTGATGACCCTGGGTGTGTGCCAGGTGAAAGCCGGGCAGTTGAGCGAAGCCGAACAAAGCTTCATGCACTCCTACGAACTGGACGCCGGCAATCCCGTCACCGGTTACAACCTGTCCAAGCTGCTGTACGCGCGAGGTGATTTGACGCGTGCCCAGTTTTACATCCGCCGCCTGAACAACAGCGAACTGGCGAATGCCCAGACGCTCTGGCTGGGCATGAGGACGGAGCATAAGCTCAACAACCAGGAGGCGATGCTGCAACTCGCCAGTCAGTTGAAGAAGCGATTTGCGCAGTCTCCCGAGGTTGCAGCGTATGAAAAAGGCCTGTTCAATGAGTAAGGATGAAGCAGTGCTTGCGTCAGCCGTTCCGTTAAACCGTGATGCCATGGGTCAGCAGGACACGGCCGGCGCGATGCTTCGTTCTGCCCGGCAGTCCCAGGGCATGGACATTGCCACACTGGCAGCGCTGCTGAAAGTTCCGGTTCACAAACTGCAGGCGCTTGAGCAGGACAAGCCCGAGCTTTTGGCCGATCCGGTGTTTGCACGGGCGTTGGCCGCCAGCATGTCCCGTATCCTGAAGCTGGACCCGGCTTCCGTGCTGCACAGGCTGCCTGCCATAGCCGCCTTCAAGGTGACTTCCCAGAACCGGGGAATCAACACGCCGTTTCGTGCCCGGAGCAGCAATGGCAGGAATGTGACGCCTTTCTGGTCCCATCTCTCGCGGCCGGCCGTCCTGGTGGGCACGGGTTTGCTGTTGGGGGCACTGGTGTTGGTGTTCTTGCCGTCCATCCAAAAGGAAATTGCAAGATACCGGCAGGCCGGTCTGCCTC
>JBBSRS010000349.1:0-3579 GCA_038242795.1 Burkholderiales bacterium | reverse complement strand
TGCGCCGCCGGGGTAATCGGGGCCAGGCACCAGCGCCAGCAATGCCTCTTCGCTCAACTTGCCGCTCGATTTGATGAGCGCCACGCAGGCATCTGCAATCTCGCGCAGGTTGTGGCTGGGGATTTCGGTCGCCAGCCCGACGGCAATGCCGCTGGCGCCGTTGAGCAGCGTGAACGGCAGGCGCGCGGGCAACTGGCGAGGTTCCTCGGTGGAGCCGTCGTAGTTCGGGATGAAATCGACCGTGCCTTCGTCGATCTCGTCCATCAGCAGCGTGGTGATGCGCGCCAACCGGGCCTCGGTGTAGCGCATCGCAGCGGCGCCGTCGCCGTCGCGCGAGCCGAAGTTGCCCTGGCCGTCGATCAGCGGATAGCGCTGCGAAAAATCCTGCGCCATGCGCACCAGCGCGTCATACGCCGCCTGGTCACCATGCGGGTGAAAGCGGCCGAGCACGTCGCCCACCACGCGAGCGCATTTGACCGGCCGGGCGCCGGTCGCGCCGTTGGGGCCGCCAAAGGCCAGGCCCATGCGGGCCATGCTGTAGAGAATGCGCCGCTGAACCGGTTTCTGGCCGTCGCAGACATCGGGCAGCGCCCGGCCCTTGACGACGCTCAGCGCATATTCAAGGTAGGCACGCTGGGCATAGGACGCCAGCGAGTCTTCATCCGGCGTGGCAGGCATCGGCATTTCAGCGTCTGGCGTGAAAAGATCCATGGTTTTTATTCAGTCGGTAAAAATTCAAGCATTAAAAGGGACGAGGCGAATGCCGGGTCGTTTTCCAGATCGATCCGGGATTGGAAGCCCAACCGCAAAATCACGGCAGAAAGGGCCGGTCCAGGAAGCAACCGGGCCAGAGGATGTGGAAATGGAAAGAGGTGTATCGCAGAAGCAGGTTTCCAGACCGCCAATTTATGCAACAAAAGTAACATAACGCTAATTGTGGCGGAGGAAGGGGCGAAATCAGAAGGCTGGTCTCAACCCTGCGAGTTGCAGCCAGCAACGCCTCTCGGCGCGCAAACGCAAGCGGCTATTCGCGGGGAAACCCGGCGCGCAACAGCAGGTAAGCCGAATCACCCTGCGCCGGCAGGCTGGCACGCGCGGTGGTTGCGCCCTTCAACTCCACTTGTACCCGGCCAGTGGGCGCCTTCAACCCCACAGGCGTCAGGCCGCCGTACAGTTGCATGACGGTCTTCACGTAGTTCTGGGTTTCGGGGTAGTTGGGAATCCGGTTGCCCGCACGCTGCACCGCACCTTCCCCCGCGTTGTAGGCAGCCAGCGCCAGTTCCAGCCGGCCCGGAAACATGTTGATCAGGTAGGCCAGGTAACGCGCGCCCGCCTTGATGTTGATTTTCGGATCGGTCAGCTTTTTTTCAATCGATCCGTCCTTGCCGGCCGTGACGCCGTAGCGCTCGGCCGTCGGCGGTATCAACTGCATCAGGCCCACGGCCCCTTTGGGAGACACCGCGAAGGTGTTGAAGCCCGACTCGGTGGCAATCAAGGCCTTGAGCAGTGAATAGTCGATGCCATGCCTGGTAGAAGCTTCCCGCAAAAGGGGACTGACCGCCTTGTAGCCCGGCGAGCGTTCAAAAAAAGCCACCATCTTGGGCGAGAGCACCACCACATTGGCCACGGCAGGTGCGTCCACCAGCTCCACTTCCCTGTCCAGCGCCTTGCGTGGCACATTCATCAAGCGGTAGGGTTCGATGTTGTCGCGCAGATAAAGCTCGTAACGGTCGTCAAGGCGGCTGGAAGCGAAATGCGGGATACGGTCTTCGTCCACATAACCCCAGATGTCAGCCCGTGCCGGCGCGGCATGCAAGGCCAGCAACACCATGGTTGCCAGAAGACCCGCACGCGTTCTCGGCGTTGTCCGGGGTTGGTGGGCCCTGGCGCTTGTTGCGGCCGGAAATGTGTCAGGTAACGGATCAGTGGTCATCAAATATCAATCTCCACAGCGTCTCCATGCAATTCCATCAACTCGCGACGCGCTGCGGCTTCTCCCTTGCCCATCAGTTTAGTGATGAGGCTTTCGGTCTGCAAGAAATCCTGGTTACCCAGCTGGACCGGCAGCAGGCGCCGGGTGTCGGGGTTGAGCGTGGTGTCCCAAAGCTGCTCGGCGCTCATTTCGCCCAGCCCCTTGAAGCGGCTGATGCTCCAGGCGCTTTCGCGCACGCCGTCCTTGCGCAGCTTGTCCAGAATGGCGGTCAACTCGCCCTGGTCCAGCGCATAGACCTTGGACGCCGGCTTCTTGCCGCGCGCCGGGGCATCGACGCGGAACAAAGGCGGACGCGCCACATACACATGGCCGGCGTCGATCAATTTCGGGAAATGGCGGAAAAACAGCGTCAGCAGCAGCACCTGGATGTGCGAGCCGTCCACGTCGGCGTCGGACAGGATGCAGACCTTGCCATAGCGCAGGCCGCTCAGGTCGGGCGTGTCGTTCGGGCCGTGCGGGTCCACGCCGATGGCCACCGCGATGTCGTGGATTTCGGTGTTGGCGAACAGCCGGTCGCGGTCCACTTCCCAGGTGTTGAGCACCTTGCCGCGCAATGGCAGCACCGCCTGGCTTTCCTTGTTGCGGCCCATCTTGGCGCTGCCGCCAGCCGAATCACCCTCGACCAGAAACACCTCGTTGTTCGCCAGGTCCTTGCTTTCGCAGTCGGTCAGCTTGCCGGGCAGCACGGCCACGCCCGACCCCTTGCGTTTTTCAACCTTCTGCCCGGCCTTCTGGCGGGTCTGCGCCGCCTTGATGGCGAGTTCGGCCAGCTTCTTGCCGTAGTCGACATGCTGGTTCAGCCACAGCTCCAGCGACGGGCGCACGAAGCTTGAGACCAGCCGCACCGCATCGCGCGAATTCAGCCGCTCCTTGATCTGGCCCTGGAACTGCGGATCGAGCACCTTGGCGCTCAGCACGTAGCTGGCGCGGGCAAACACGTCCTCGGGCAGCAGTTTCACGCCCTTGGGCAGCAGCGAATGAAATTCAATGAAACTCTTGACGGCGGTGAACAGGCCGTCGCGCAGCCCGCTTTCATGCGTGCCGCCGGCGCTGGTCGGGATCAGGTTGACATAGCTTTCGCGGACCGGCGCACCGTCTTCGGTGAAGGCGACGCACCAGCTGGCGCCCTCGCCTTCGGCAAAGGTTTCGTGCGCGCTGTCGGCAAAGCCTTCGTTCTCGAACATCGGGATCACCGGATCGGCGGTGAGGGTCTGCATCAGGTAGTCGCGCAGGCCGCCCTTGTAGACCCAGGTCTGAACTTCTTTTGTTTTCTCGTTCGTCAGCGTGACGGTCACGCCGGGCATCAACACCGCCTTGCTGCGCAGCAGGTGCGTCAGCTCGGCCATCGGCAGCACCGGCGATTCGAAATATTTGACGTCGGGCCAGGCGCGCACCGTGGTGCCGGATTTTCGGTCACCGGCTTCGCTCTTGCGCAGCACCAGCGGCTCGACCACGTCGCCGGCGGAAAAAGCCAGGCTGGCCACCTTGCCTTCGCGGTAGGACGTCACTTCAAGCCGGGTGGACAGCGCGTTCGTCACGCTGACGCCGACGCCGTGCAGGCCACCGGAAAAACTGTAGGCGCCGCC
>JBBSRS010000348.1:0-3597 GCA_038242795.1 Burkholderiales bacterium | reverse complement strand
ATTGCGGCCTTTAGGGCCCAGGGTCACTTTGACCGCATTGGCCAAAATGTTCACGCCTTCAACCATGCGTGCGCGGGCTTCGCCGCCGAAAATTACGTCTTTTGATGCCATGATTCAAATTCCTTGAGATTTATGAATGAAATAGGCTGCTTGTGCACGTCCTGCATGCCTAAGCAGCTATTAAATAAGTAGCAATACCGAAGCAGGAGAAATTACTTCTCGACCACTGCGAACAGGTCTTCTTCTTTCATGACCAGCAGTTCGTCGCCGTCAACCTTGACGGTCTGGCCGCTGTACTTGCCGAACAGCACGCGGTCACCGACCTTGACGGCCATGGCACCGATTTCGCCTTTGTCATTCTTCTTGCCCGGGCCGACGGCCAGGATTTCGCCCTGATCCGGCTTTTCAGCAGCGCTGTCCGGAATCACGATGCCGGAGGCGGTTTTGGTTTCGTTTTCCACGCGTTTGACAATCACGCGGTCGTGCAAAGGACGAAGATTCATGAAAAGCTCCTTGTTTTTAACAATGGTTTTGGGAATTCAAGTGCAGCCGCTGAACAGCGACTGCCTGTCGAATGGGCGGTGTGTCATGTTGTTAGCACTCCATACCATCGAGTGCTAATAATAGGGGCATTCATGCCGGTTTTCAAGGGCTGCCCGTTTAATTCATGTGTCTGCCTGTGATCCCCCCGGTGGCCAGGCCACCGGCCACTGCTATTATTCGGCCGGTAATGGCTGCGGCCGGTGCGTCTTGGGCGGACGTTTTTCGCCATAGCCTGGATGTTCCCGCAGCCTTCGAATTCATGATTCATTGACCTTTTCTGCCTTTTCCATATGTCCAGCGAAATTCCCCATCTGAAAGAGCGTCTTGCCGAAGCGGCGCGCTATGCCGTCATGCGGCGGCTGTTGCCGGCCATCCGCCACAACCTTGCCGGAACGCTTCAGCCCATCGGCATGATGTCGGCCATGCTGGAAAGGCGGCTCAAGGGCGTCGCGCCCGACATGGCCCAGCTGCTCAAAAACAGCCAGTCCCTCACCACCTTGTCACGGGAAGCTGCCGCCACATCACTCAATCTGATGACCTGGCTGGCGCCCAAGGACAACGAACTGATCCCGGTGAACAGCGCAGTCGAGGAATCTTTGGGCCTGATGTCAACAGAGCTTTCTTTTCGCGGGTTCTCGCTGGACAACCAGACAACGGAAGCCGCCGCCAAACTGCCCAAGGGGATGCTTCGCAACGTGTTCACGGCCAGCCTGATCGCCCTGACCGACATGTTCGAGCCACCGGCCACCGTGGTGATCGGGGTCGAAGGCACGGCCGACGCTATCGGTCTGCGCATCACGATAGCGGCCATCACTCGCAATGAACTGGTCACCGATGGCCAGCGGATGCCAACCTATCGTGCCCTGCAATGGGCTGACGTGCAGGCGCTTGCCGATGCCGAAGGCGTGCAGATTGAACATGCAGCGGACTTTGTACAGCTCAAGTACGCCGGTGCCAATGCAGTTCTTTCGTCGCCCTGAACAACCAGAGATCCGGCCAGTGCTAGGGAATGGACGAGCGTGGCCTGCCTGATGTCCTACAGTCATTTGCTTTGATTCCGACGCAGTCGTGGAACTGGCTGGTCTACAGTGAATTTTTGTTGAATGTTGCGCAAAAATCACCATGCCCAAAGACAGTTCCCGCCTTGGCGATGCCATCACCCTGATCTCGATTCGAAATTCTCCGGTACGCAGTGAAAAACCTGCCGTTGGCAGGTTGCCCAGCCTCTGGCCGTTTACCGTCGAAAGCAGCCGCATCTTGATGCGGTCACCCGCCACCGACAGCCTGCCCTTGGCACGCAAGGAAAGCAGTCATTTCATCACCTGAGGAAGTGCCCGACATGGAAAAAAAGCCTGATTCACCAGATGCCCACGCGCCCCAAGGGGGCCAAAAGGCCAATCCCGGACCTGATTCCGGTCCCAAACGCCGAGGCAAGGATTTCGGGTTTGAGGGAACCAACAAAACCGTTCCCGTTCCCCAGCCCGACGCAGAACCTGCACCCGAGTTGCAGGGAACCAAAAGCAAGTTCATTCCGGACTCGCCCTATACCCGCGGATAGCACCAACGTCTCAAGAATGTCGCGGCCGTAGGGCTTTCGCACCCTGTGTCAGGCCTTGACAAAGGGGCCAACAAAGTACGGTTTTGTGATCAGTGCCTGTGGCCCGCACCCCATCGATCTGCTGCACCCTTTTGGCCGACACCCGCAGGTCCCGGCCAAAAAAATGGCATTACAGGCCGGCGGCGTTGCGCAAAATTGCTGCCTTGTCGGTGCGTTCCCAGGTGAATTCCGGCTCGTCGCGGCCAAAGTGGCCGTAAGCGGCCGTCTTTTCATAGATCGGACGCAACAGGTCCAGCATCTGGATGATGCCGTTCGGGCGCAGGTCAAAATGCGCGTTGATCAGTTCTGCAATCTGGCTGTCCGGGATGACGCCGGTGCCTTCGGTGTACACCGTCACGTTCATCGGCTTGGCCACGCCAATCGCATATGCCACCTGAATCTGGCATTGCCGCGCCAAACCGGCCGCCACGATGTTCTTGGCGACATAACGCGCGGCGTAGGCGGCTGAACGGTCGACCTTGCTCGGGTCCTTGCCGCTGAATGCGCCGCCGCCGTGCGGGCAGGCGCCGCCATAGGTGTCGACGATGATCTTGCGCCCGGTCAGGCCGCAATCGCCTTGCGGGCCGCCAATCACAAAGCGGCCGGTGGGGTTGATCAGGTAGCGGGTGTTCTGCAGCCACTCTTTTGGCAGCACCGGCTTGATGATCTCTTCAATCACAGCTTCGATGAACGAGGCTTTCATCTTGGTCGATGTTTCGCTCTGGTCGGGGCTGTGCTGGGTGGACAGCACGACGGTGTCGATGCTGTGCGGCTTGCCATCGACGTAGCGCATCGTCACCTGGCTCTTGGCGTCCGGCCGCAAAAACGGCAGGCGCCCGTCCTTGCGCAACTGGGACTGGCGCTCGACCAGGCGGTGCGCATAGTAAATCGGGGCGGGCATCAGCTCGGGCGTTTCGTCGCAGGCATAGCCGAACATCAGGCCCTGGTCGCCGGCGCCGGTGTTCAGGTGGTCGTCGCTGGCGTGGTCCACGCCCTGGGCAATGTCCTTGCTCTGCTTGTCATAGCACACCATGACCGCGCAGCCCTTGTAGTCGATGCCGTACTCGGTGTTGTCATAGCCGATGCGCTTGAGGGTGTCGCGCGCGACCTGGATGTAGTCGATGTTGACGTCTTCACGCGCCGTGATCTCGCCGGCCAGCACGACCAGCCCGGTGTTGGTCAATGTTTCTGCGGCGACACGCGCATGCGGATCCTGCGTGAAGACGGCATCCAGGATGGCGTCTGAAATCTGGTCAGCGACCTTGTCGGGATGGCCTTCGGAGACGGATTCGGAAGTAAAGAGAAAATCGTTCGCCATTGCGTACACTCCATAAGTTTTGCTGGCGCGTTGCCAGCAGGAAGTGCCTTGGCGAACGCTTTAGCAGTTTGGTTTAATGTCGCCCTGCAAGTTGTTCAGTAACTCGGCGACAGGCGCGATTATAAGACGCTCCCTTTTT
>JBBSRS010000347.1:0-3601 GCA_038242795.1 Burkholderiales bacterium | reverse complement strand
TCAGTTCGCCCTCAACCGGGCAGCGAAAGCCAATCGAATAGGTCATGCAGTCAGCAGGTTTCCCGTCCGGCCCGACGCTGGCCTCGGCCATGCCGTCGTGGGCATACCGCGGCGGCAGATAAAGCATGTCGCCAGCCTCCAGCACGAATTCCTCGTCGGCTTCAAAGTTCTGCAGGATTTTCAGCGGCATGTCCGGCTGCAGTGAAAAGTCTTTCTGCTTGCCGATTTTCCAGCGCCGGCGGCCGCTGGCCTGCAACAAGAACACGTCGTAGCTGTCGAAATGCGGCCCCACGCCGCCGCCCGGCGTGGCAAACGAGACCATCAGGTCATCCATGCGCGCATCCGGAACAAAACGGAATTGCTGCAGCAGTGCGTGGCCGGCAGGCTCATGCAAATCCACGCCCTGAACCAGCAAGGTCCAGCCTGGTTGGTTGAGCGGCGGCAGGCTTCGGGCAGGAAACGGCCCTTTTTTCAGGGTCCAGCCCTGGTCCTTCTGGACGATCAGGCGCGACTCGACCTCTTCTCGGGAAGCCAGCCTGGCCAGCGCCGCACGGCCGAGGAAAGGCTGGAAGCCGGCAATGGCCTGGCGCACCAGCAGCGGCTTTTTCTGCCAGTGGCGGCGCATGAACTGGGCGGGGGTGAGACCGGCGAGAAGGGAGAGGGGCTGATTGACATCCATGGGACAATTGTCGGATGAAAATCACCCCGCAATGCGTCGTTGCCCTGACCTGGACGCTGAAAGACACTTTGGGCGATGTGCTGGACGAACTGGACGAGCCGGTCGAGTTCCTGATCGGCGGCAAGGATCTGCTGGCCAGCATAGAGGAAGCCCTTCTGGGCCATGCAGCAGGCGACACGCTGGAACTGCACCTGGAGCCCGAAAACGCCTTTGGCGACTACGATGAAAACCGGGTGTTCCTGGAGCCGCGCAGCATTTTCCCGGCCGAACTCGAAGAAGGCATGACATTCGACGGCGCGGCCCTGCCGTCAGGCGCCACGCCGCAAATTCCACCCGAGCACATTTACACCGTGACCGACATCTACCCCGAGCATGTGGTGCTGGATGGCAACCATCCCCTGGGCGGCATTGCCATCCGGCTGGCTGTGAAGGTCGAATCGGTGCGCGAAGCCACCGAGGCGGAAGTTGGCCAAGGCTCGCTGGGCACGGGTTTCTTCAAGCTGGAGCCCACGGCATCCGGCAACGACACGCTCCACTGAAGCGCGCCGCAGCCACTTCGTAACCCATGAAAAGCGGGGCTGCAGTTCCAACTGCAGCGCCGCTTTTGCGTCAAGACACAGTCGAATCAATAACGGAACAGCTGGTTGTTCTGGATCCTGACGCGGTCGCCGATGCGCAACTCGCCAGTGGTCGGCACGTCATAGGCGCGTGCGCCGCCGTTGTCCAGTTGGACCGTGACCCGGTAGGTCTGGCTGACGTTGGGATTGCGGTTGTTGTTCTGGATGGCATTGCCTGCCACCGCACCGCCGACAGCGCCGGCGATCGCGGCAAAGTCGCGGCCGCTACCGCCGCCGAAGCGGCTGCCCACCACCGCGCCGGCCACACCGCCCAGAACTGCGCCAAGGCCGGGAGTTTGCGCTTGCGGCTGTCCCTGGAACATCTCGATGTTGTTGACACGGCCATATTCAGAGTAATTGCCTTGCGGGTTCTGGCCCGGGTACTGCGACTGCGCCGGGTACTGAGGTTGTGCCGGATACTGCGATTGCCCCGGGTACTGGGACTGCGCGGGGTACTGGTTCGGATACTGGCTGGGGTAAGGATTCTGGCCCGGGTAAGCGGGTGCCGGATAGGACGACACCTGGCCCTGGTTGTCCAGGGGTACGGTGCCGCAAGCGGCCAGGCCAGCCAGAACAAGCGCAGAAACAGTCACTGAAGCAAAGCGGGAAATACGGCGCATAAAATTCTCCTCGATAAAGTCATTGAAATTCGGTCTTGCCTGGGCTTTTCTTGTTTGATTCAGCCCGGCCTTGAAGAATTTGAACATCGATTTAAAAGGCAGTCTGCTGACTTTCAGGTCAGGTCCAAAGCTTAGCCTGCGTGGGGCAGGACAACCAATCGGGATAGGACAGACCCGCGGGCGTTGAATTAGTTGCAGCGCCGGCTCAGGCTTTACCTGTCGAACCGTAACCGCCCTCGCCCCGTTGGCTGGCGACAAATTCACTCACCACCGTGAATTGCGCCTGCACCACCGGAACGATCACCAGTTGTGCGATGCGCTCCATGGGGTCGATGGTGAAGGGCACGTCGCTGCGGTTCCAGGCGCTGACCATGAGCTGGCCCTGGTAGTCGCTGTCGATCAGCCCGACCAGGTTGCCCAGCACGATGCCATGCTTGTGGCCCAGGCCGGAACGCGGCAGGATCATCGCGGCATAGCCGGGGTTGTGCAGGTAGATGGCGATGCCGGCGGGAACCAGTTGCCATTCGTTGGGGCCGAGCGTCAGGGGCGTGTCCAGGCAGGCACGCAGGTCCAGGCCGGCGCTGCCGGGCGTGGCGTAGGCCGGCAGGTTGTCCTGCAGGCGCGGGTCCAGGATCTTGAGGTCGATGTTCATGGCTTGTTTCTGGGAAAGGTTGGGGGTGCTTTTCGGGACTCTTCAGCGGCGCGCCTGGCCAGTGCGGTCATTTTGTTGACGAAAGCGCCTGGCGGCTGTGACCTGAAGCGGTAGACAAGCCAGACGACATAGGCCGCAAGCACAGGCACAAACAAAAACCCTGCGCCCGGCACGAAACTTCCCAGGATTTGCGTCACGACATACAGGCCGATGGCCCATTTGGCATGCCGCGCAAAAGAAATGCCCGCCCCCGATGTCAGCCCCGCCGCCGCCGCAGACGGCGAGCGCGGCATTGTCTTCGGCGCGGCGACCGCCGGGGGGGTTCTTGCCACCCCTTGGGCAGTCGTCAGCTTTTCCAGGTAGCGCACAAAATCGCCATCGGGCGGGGTATTGGAAGGTTGCATCACAGGGTCGTCGCGTTCTGCCCGGGGGGCACATGGGTTTGCATGCGGCAAGAAATTTCACCCACCAGTTGCCGCGCCAGCGACCGCTTGGACGCCCGGGGCAATTCCAGGCTGCCCTGCGCATCGACCAGCAACAAGGCATTGTCGTCCTGGCCAAAGGTGTCCGGGCCGATGTTGCCGACCAGCAATGGCACCTGCTTGCGCAAGCGCTTGGCCTGCGCGTTTTCCAGCAGGTCGTGGCTTTCCGCCGCAAAGCCGACGCAAAACAGCCGGCCGGCCTGCGCCGCCGGCGAGCAGGCCACGCTGGCCAGGATGTCGGTGTTTTCGGCGAAGGCCAGCTGCGGCGTCTGGCCGGAGCCGTCTTTCTTGATTTTTTGCAGCGACGGGTCGGCAGGGCGCCAGTCGGCCACCGCCGCCGTTGCTATGAAAATACTAGCTGCGTGTGCCCGTCCAGCAACCGCAGAGAGCATATTTAATGCAGATTTCACGTCGATTCGCGTGACGCCGCGCGGCGTGGCCAGGCTGACCGGCCCGGCCACCAACGTGACCTCGGCACCGGCCTCGCGTGCGGCGCGGGCGATGGCAAAGCCCATCTTGCCGCTCGACAGGTTGGTGATGCCGCGCACCGG
>JBBSRS010000346.1:0-3608 GCA_038242795.1 Burkholderiales bacterium | reverse complement strand
GCTTGGACACGAACACGTCGAACTGATGGACGTGCTGGCGCATCCTTTTGCCGTGCAGGTGCAATGTGAATTTCTGGGCTGGCCAGCGCCCATGCATGAAGCTCTGCGCCTCTGGACACGCAAGAACCACCAGGCCACGCTGGCGGGCGACCGGGCCGCCATGGCCATCATCGCGCGTGAATTCGAGGGCTATGTGGACGATTTGCTGCGCAGCCGGCACACGCCGGGCACGCACCCCGAACACGACATTGCCGCCAGCCTGCGGATGCAGGAGGTCAACGGGCGGCCGCTCCGTGACGACGAGATCGCCAGCATCCTGCGCAACTGGACGGTTGGCGAGGTCGGCACCATTGCGGCGGCCATCGGCATCCTGGCGCATTACCTGGCCGAACATCCGGCGCTGCAGCAATGCCTGCGAACGAAGCCCGTGCTGCTGCCTGCGGCCATCGAGGAAATCCTGCGGATGCACGGCCCGCTGGTGGCCAACCGGCGCGTGGCCACACGGGCGGTCGATCTGGGCGGACGGCAGATCAGCGCGGGCGAACGCGTGTCGCTGAACTGGATTGCCGCCAACCGCGACCCGGCGGTCTTCACCAAGCCCGACGAATTCCTGCTGGATCGCCACCCGGCCGACAACCTGCTGTACGGCGCCGGCATTCACGTCTGCCCCGGCGCGCCGCTGGCCCGCATGGAGCTAGCTGATCGTGGTGATAGAGGAATTGCTGGCGCAGACGGAGATGGTCAGCCTGCCCGACGGCAAGCTGCCTGCGCTGGCGGTCTATCCGTCCAGTAGTTTCGAAAGCCTGCCGCTGCAAGTCTGCTAGGGCCATGTGCACGATTTCAGTTAGCCGTTTACTATTTATTTTGTAGAAAACAGCGCCCTTATCTATTCGCCTATCCGAGTATTTTTTGAGTGGTTCTTTTCTGCAAATCAGCCGTTACGGTGATGGCGCTCAGCCATACCCGACTGCGGCACCCGGCAAACCTCACGCCTCATTCAGCCGAGCGCCCGTGAAGCCTGGGCTCGCAGATCGCTCCGGCCTTCGACTCGACCTTGCACTTGTGGTCAACCCAGGGGGCGTTTTGCCACCTTGTGTTCGCCCAGTCAAACGAGCAGAAGCGCAGATGCTGGCAAGAGGGTCTGCTGTGCATCACGGTGGGCACGGTGGCTGACGCCCATGCGGCAGGCCAGGTCAAAGGCGCTGGTCATGGCGGTGGCCTGCGCCGTGCCCTTACCGACGATGTCATAGGCGGTGCCGTGCGCCGGCGTGGTCACCGGTATGGGCAAGCCGCCCTCGACCGTAACACCGATGTCAAAGCCCAGCAGCTTGGTGGCGATCTGGCCCTGGTCGTGGTACATGGTGACGACCCCGTCCAGGTCGCCCCGGCGTGCGCGCAGAAATATGGTATCGGCCGGATAGGGGCCCAGCGCCGGGAAGCCCTGAGCGTCAGCCAGCCGGATGCCCGGCTCGATGATGTCGGTTTCTTCCGTGCCGTAGTTGCCGTTGTCGCCATTGTGCGGATTGAGACCGCAGACGCCCACGCGCGGTTGCGCCACGCCGGCCGCGCGCAGGGCGTCGGTCAGCATGCGGATGGCGCCGGCAACGCCTTCGGGCTTGAGCAGACCCGAAACTTCCTTCAATGCCACATGCGAGGTAACGCGCGCCGTCCACATCGGCCCCAGCACATTGAATTCGCCGCAGGGCCCGCTGTAGTCGAGCAACTTGGCGAACCAGCGCATTTCGTCTTCTTCGTGCATGCCCCCCAGACGCATCGCGCCTTTGTTAAGCGGCGCAAAGCACAGCGCATCGGCCTGCCCGCGGGTCACCATCTGCGTGCCCAGCGTCAGGCTGTCCAGAATGAAGCGTCCGTTGGCTTCGCCCGCGTGCGACGGGGTGAAGCGTGCATTGAAGCCAGCCCAATCGACCAGCTCCAGGTTTGGCCCTGCCACCGGCATCGGCACACCAGCGGCACGTGCACCCGCTTGCAATGCTTCCTGGCTGGCGATCAAGTGAATATGGGCTTTGGTCGCGGTCGCCGGATCGGCCAGCAGGCGGGCAATGATTTCGGGGCCTATGCCCGCAGGGTCGCCAATGGTCAATGCAATATGGGGAAGCATGGGGTTCAGTCCAGTTTGATGTTGCGTTCTTTGATCAGGGCGGCAAAACGCGTGTTGTCAGTGGACTGCAACTGCACAAATTGCTCGCGCGTCAACGTTGAAGGTTCGCCGCCCAGGCCCTTGAGCTTGGTCTGCACTTCCGGCAGGCGCAAGGCCTTGTCAAATTCAAGACTTAGGCGGTCGAGCACGGCGGGCGGCGTTTCGGTCGGCGCGTACATGGCATACCAAGTGCTCATCTCGGAGCCCTTGACACCGAGCTCGCCCAATGTCGGCACATCGGGCAACTCGGCAGCGCGTTTGGGCGTTGTCACCGCAAGTGCCCGAAATTTTCCGGACTTGATCAAGTTCATGGCCGACGACGTGGTGTCCAGCATCAGCTCAACCTGGCCAGCCAGGATGTCCTGGTGCGCCTGGGAACTGCCTTTGTAGGGAATATGGGTCATCCGGGTGTCGGTAGCCGCCATGAACAGTTCGCCGGCAATGTGCTGCACGCTGCCCATGCCTGACGAGGCATAGCGAACGCTGTCAGGCTGGCTCTTGATCAGGGCCAGCAATTCCTTGAAATTTTTTGCCGAATAGTCGCTTCTGACCAGCAGCACATGCGGCACTACCACCACCATGCCGACCGGCGTCAGCTGTTTGAGCGGGTCAAAACCGAGCTTGATCAGATGGGGCGCAATCACTTGCGGCGAGTTGGTGGCCATCAGCAGGGTATGGCCATCCGGTGGTGATTTCGCCGTCAGGTCGGCGGCGATGGTGTTGGCAGCGCCGGGCCGGTTGTCCACCAGGATGGGCTGGCCCAGCGGCCCGCTCATTTTTTCGGCAAACAGACGGGCAATGATGTCGGTGCCGCCCCCGGCCGACGCGCCCACGTTAATGCGAATCGGTTTGCTGGGAAAGACCGCTTGGGCATGGCTGGAAAATGAAGCCGTCAGCGTGACAGCGGCAAGGGCAAGGGCGAAAGCGACAGGGCGCATCCGTGTGAATGTCATGGCAGGTGTCTCCGTTGTCGTTTGAATCAGCGGGGCAAAGTGCCACACCGATCCATGCGCACTGTAGGGGCCCGGCGCACCAGGCGCCATCATTCATTTGCTCAGGCAGGATTCGCCATTGGCGAATTCACACCGGCCAGTGCTTGCACCACGGTCAGCGCCGCAGAAGACATGGATTGCGCCGGCTGGTGACACAACACGAAGCGCCGCACAACCCAGTCGCCTTCAATATCAAGACGGCAAAACCGCTTGCCTGCCGCAAAAGCCCGGGCCACCTTCCTGGGCATGACACCAATGCCAATGCCCTCGGAAATCATGGCCGTCATGCTTTCAAAACTCCTGACACGGATCGGCATGTGCAGCGAACAGTTGGCCTCGGCCGCCATGCGGGCCAACGTGGCGGAAATTGCAGAGTCTTCGCCCAGACCAATCACCTCATACGCCAGGAAATCTTCGAGCCGCACACGCCGTCGATGAGCAAGTGCATGGTCTCGGTG
>JBBSRS010000345.1:0-3620 GCA_038242795.1 Burkholderiales bacterium | reverse complement strand
GTCCAGCTTTTTCTGGTCAAGGGCCAGGTTTTCCAGGCCCCAGCGCACCTGCTCGCCGGTCATGACCTTGCCCTTGCCATAGCGTTCCTGCGCGCGGCGCACCGCTTCGATGCTCAGCATCTGGATGATCGCGCCGCGGGTGTACAGCACCGAGCCGACTTCGTCCTTCGGACCCGTGCCCTGGCCCTTGTCGTGCACCAGCTTGAGGATGTCCTGCATGACCTTGGATTCGGTGCCCGAGCCGTTGAGCGCCAGCGCCTGGTAGCCCTTGGCACCATCGCCGACGTCACGCACATCGGGCTCTGCGCCCGCCCACCACACGCCATACAGCTTTTCGCGCGGGAAGCCGGTGGCCTGCGCTTCTTTCAGCGCGGTGGAATTCATCACGCCCCAGCCCCACAGCAGCACATAGTCGGGGCGGGCCTGGCGCACCTGCAGCCAGGTGGCTTTCTGTTCGACGCCGGGCGCTGTCACGGGCAACAGCTGCAAATCGAAACCGTGCATCTTGGCGCGTTCCTGCAGCAGTGGAATCGGCTCCTTGCCGAACGGGCTGTCGTGGTAGACCAGCGCAATTTTCTTGCCCTTGAGCTTGTCCATTCCGCCGGCGCTCTTGCCGATGTGCTGGATCAGGATGTCGGCGGCGGTCCAGTAGCTGCCCATGAGCGGAAAGTTCCACTTGAACGCCATGCCGTCCTGCGCCACCGACAGGCCATAGCCCAGCGTGAGCAGCGGGATTTTGTCCACCGGGGCTTTTTCGGTCAGCGCAAAGGTGATGCCGGTGGCCTGCGGGTCGATCAGCGTCACACCGGGACGATTTTTCAGGCGTTCGTAGCATTCCACGCCGCGGTCGGTGGCGTAACCGGTTTCGCATTCTTCGTAGGTGATCTTGACGCCGTTGATGCCGCCGTCGCGCGCATTGACCATCTTGATGTAGTCCTGCTTGCCGTTGGCCCACGGCGTGCCGTTGGGCGCATAGGGGCCGGTGCGGTAGGACAGCAGCGGGAAGAACTGCTCCTTGGCCTGCGCCATGGCGCTGGTGGACAGCGACGCTGCCCCCGCAGCGAGCACGGTCGCGGCGATCACGAGTTTCGAAAGCTTCATGGATGTCTCCTGGGTTTAAAAATGTTGAAGCACGGTGAAAAAACGAGGGTCTTGCAATGAATGCATTCAGTGCGGAAAGGGCCAGAGGCGCAATTTTTGCTTGGCCATCGACCACAGCCGGGCCAGGCCATGCGGCTCGACGATCAGGAACCAGACGATCAGCCCGCCGAAAATCATCAACTCGGCATGCGACACGCCGGCCGTGGAAATCTCGACGCCGAACAGGTCCATGAAGGCCGGCAAAAAGCGGTTCAGCGCAATCGGCAGCACAACGATGAAAGCCGCGCCGAAAAAGCCGCCCATGATCGAGCCCAGACCGCCGATGATCACCATGAACAGCAGGCGAAACGAGATTTCGACCGAGAACGCCGCCGGCTCCCACGAACCGAGGTGCACGAAAGCCCAGAGCGCACCGGCCATGCCGATGATGAAGGAGCTGACCGCAAAGGCGCTGAGCTTGGCGTACATGGGGCGAATGCCGATGACCGAGGCGGCCACGTCCATGTCGCGAATCGCCATCCATTCGCGGCCGATGGCGCCGCGCACCAGGTTCTTGGCCAGCAGGGCGACGACGACCAGGATGCTCAGGCACAGCAGGTATTTGGACACCGGGCTCTGGATCGGCAGGCCGAACACCTGCAACTGGCTGACCGACACCGAGCCCGAGGCCGAATCGTTGGTCAGCCACTTGATGCGCAAGAACATCCAGTCGCTGAAGAACTGCGCCGCCAGCGTGGCCACGGCCAGGTACAGGCCCTTGACGCGCAGGCTGGGCAGGCCAAACAAGATGCCGAAGGCCATGGCGCAAAACCCGCCGAGGATGACCGTCGGGATCAGGGGCATGCCCGGGATGCGAACAAAGAAGTTGTAGGCGCCATAAGCCCCGACCGCCATGAAGGCGCCCGAGCCGAGCGAGATCTGGCCGCAGTAGCCAACGAGGATGTTCACCCCGATGGCGGCCATCGACATGATGACCAGCGGAATCAGGATCGAGGCATACAGGTAGTCGCTGGCCATCAGCGGCACGGCAATGAAGGCAAACAGCAGCATCAGGCCGATGGCCACGCGGTCCTGCGTGATCGGGAATATCTGCTGGTCAGCCCGGTAGGTCGTCTTGAACTGGCCGTTTTCGCGGTAGAGCATTGGGTTTCCTTATTCTTCTTGTGGCTTAAACGCGGTCAATGATCTTCTCGCCGAACAGGCCTTGCGGACGGAACAGCAGGAACACCAGTGCCAGCACGTAGGCAAACCAGATCTCGATGCCGCCGCCGACGTAAGGGCCAAGGTAGACCTCGGACAGCTTCTCGCCGACGCCGATGATCAGCCCGCCCAGAATCGCCCCGGGCACCGACGTCAGGCCGCCCAGGATCACCACCGGCAGCGCCCGCAGTGCAATGGTGGTCAACGAGAACTGCACGCCCAGCTTGGAGCCCCAGATCATTCCGGCGACCAGCGCCACGACGCCGGCCACGCACCAGACGATGACCCAGATGCGGTTGAGCGGAATGCCGATGGACTGCGCCGCCTGGTGGTCATCGGCGACGGCGCGCAGGGCGCGGCCGGTGGTGGTTTTCTGAAAAAAGATGCTCAGCAGGATGACCATGCTGGCGGCGATGGCGGCGGCAATCACGTCTTCCTTGTTGACCAGGATGCCGCCCGGAAACACCGAGTCCAGCAGAAACACCGGGTCTTTGGGCATGCCGATGTCGATCTTGTAGATGTCGCTGCCAAACAGCGTCTGGCCCAGGCCTTCGAGAAAATAGGCGATGCCCAGCGTGGCCATCAGCAGCGTCGCGCCTTCCTGGTTCACCAGGTGGCGCAGCACCAGACGCTCGATCAGCCAGGCGACGACGAACATCAGCACGCCGGCAATCGCGAAGGCGATCAGATTGGCGACGAACAGGTTGTCGATGCCGGTCCAGGCCGGAATCCACTCCGAGAACCGCGCCATTGCCAGCGCCGCGAACAGCACCATCGCGCCTTGCGCAAAGTTGAACACGCCCGACGCCTTGTAGATCAGCACAAAGCCGAGCGCCACCAGCGAATACAGCATGCCGGCCATGAGGCCGCCAATCAATGTTTCAAGAAAAAATGCCATGAAATCAAACTCCTAAAGATTCGGTGCGGAGCAGCGCAGCAAGCGTGAGGGCATCCGTTCCCCACCAGCAGGGGCCGCAGGGCTGGCTTTGCCAGACCGCAGGCGCAGTGGCCCCCTCGGGGGGCAGCGCAGCACACGAAGTGGCAAGCGTGGGGGTCATGTCAGTGGCTGGTGCCTAGATAGGCGCTGATCACGTCCGGGTTGGCGCGGACCTCTTCGGGCTCGCCGTCACCGATTTTCTTGCCGTAGTCGAGCACCACCACGCGGTCGGAAATGTCCATCACCACACCCATGTCATGCTCGATCAGCACGATGGTGGTGCCGAATTCCTCGTTCACGTCGAGGATGAAGCGGCACATGTCCTGCTTTTCCTCGACGTTCATGCCGGCCATCGGCTCGTCGAGCAACAGCACCTGCGGCT
>JBBSRS010000344.1:0-3623 GCA_038242795.1 Burkholderiales bacterium | reverse complement strand
GCCGATGCCTATTCACGCGAACGCCGCCAGATGCGCGCGCCGGGGCGCGGCAAGACCACCCCGGCAGCAGGCGGTGCGACAATCACAGCCGATCTGATTGGCGAGCACCCGGCCATGCGCCGCATCCTGGACAGCCAGCGGGCGTGGATTGACGGCGGCCGCGTGCTGGCCTACCGCACCGCCGTTGAACTGGACCTGATCAAGCGCCATCCCGACTCCGCACGCGTGGAAGCGGCGCAGCGCTGGTGCAGCCTGGTCACGCCGGTCATCAAGGCGGCGTTTACGCAACAGGCTTTTTACGGGGGCAGTGAATGCCTGCAGGTGTTCGGCGGCCACGGCTATGTGCGCGAATGGGGCATCGAGCAGAACGTGCGCGATGCCCGCGTGGCTATGATTTATGAAGGCACCAACGAAATCCAGGCGATTGACCTGCTGGTGCGCAAAGTGTTGCCCGATGGCGGCGCGGCGATCTGCGCCTGGCTGGCGGCGCTGATGGCAGAGCTTGATCCTCATCAGGCGTCCGGTGCGCGGGTGCGAAGCCGCCTGGCTGCGCTGCAGACGCAAACCCGGCAACTGGTCGCCGCCGCCGCCATCGACAACACGCTGGCGTATTGGGTGGCCGATGACTACCTGCGTGTCGCGGCGCTGGTGCTGCTCGACTGGGCCTGGTTGCAGATCGAGCGGGCGGCACCAACGGCATCAACCCGCTGGTCTATCCCGGCGCAGGCCCTGCAACGCTGGGTGATGCCCGAGTTGGCCATGCGGCTTGCTATCATCGACGCCGCCATCGCTTGCGCACCTGCAGCCGATGCAGCGCCCTGATCTATACAAGCCGCCCATGCACACTGCCAGCCCAAGTTCCGCCCCCCGCATTGACCACATCAATACCGACTACCTGGAAAGCCTGGTCGGCTACAACGCCCGGCGGGCTGCACTGGCAGTCATTGAGGTGTTTTTGCAGCGCATGGCGGTCTATGAATTACGGCCGGTGGAGTTTTCGGTGCTGTCGCTGATCGCGCACAACCCCGGCATCACTTCGCGCCAGTTGTGCAGCACCCTGGGCATCTTGCCACCCAATCTGGTCAGCATGGTCTACACGTTTGAAAAGCGCGGTCTGATTGCCAAACGCCCGCACCCAAGTGACGGCCGCGCCACGGGTCTGCATCCCACGCCGTCCGGGGATGCGTTGATACAAAAAGCAGAGGAAACAGCGCACGGCCTGGAAGATGAAGCCACGTCACGCCTGAGTTCCGCTGAACGAAAAACCCTGATACGGCTTCTGAAAAAAGTCTATCTGTAGATTTTGCCGGAAGCTGTGGCCGTCAGAGTTGCCCAAACATCAAGTTCTTTGGATTGAGCCTGGTGATGAAGATGGTGCGAGAGACGGGACTTGAACCCGTACGACATCACTGTCCCGGGATTTTAAGTCCCGTGCGGCTACCGATTACGCCACTCTCGCTGGTGAAAATTAATTCAACCGTCGTATTGTCAAACAAAAAAGCCCCGTTGATGGGGCTGATCTCAATAGCTTGATGGAGGCGCGGCCCGGAGTCGAACCGGGCTAGCCGGATTTGCAATCCGGTACATAACCGCTTTGTTACCGCGCCTTGTTCCTGTTCAACTCTTATAACCAAAAAGGGCAGCATTTTGAAGTGCTGCCCTTTGAATTGGAGCGGGAAAAGAGGCTCGAACTCTCGACCTCAACCTTGGCAAGGTTGCGCTCTACCAACTGAGCTACTCCCGCGAGTCTAGCTTTATATTATAGCGTCATTTTCAAGCTGCTCCTCAAATTTTGAGAACTTTGCTCAGTGCTTGACTGTGCCTACAGCTGGTGAAGGAAGGGCAGCACTGGCGGCAGCAATCAACGCAACTTCTTCATCAGTCAGCGGAACTGGTTGACGCTCAAGGGCCACCTGCAGCACTTGGTCAATCCATTTCACGGGGATGATTTCCAGACCCGCTTTAACGTTGTCCGGAATTTCCTGAAGATCCTTGGCGTTTTCCTGCGGAATCAACACTGTTTTAATGCCGCCACGCAAGGCGGCCAGCAGTTTTTCCTTCAATCCGCCAATGGCTGTGACTTCTCCCCTCAGGGTAATTTCACCCGTCATGGCCACATCGCCACGAACAGGAATACCTGTCAATGCAGAAACAAACGCTGTGGTCATGGCGGCTCCGGCACTCGGGCCGTCCTTGGGTGTTGCACCGTCAGGAACGTGGATATGAATGTCACGCTTTTCAAACATTTCATCCTTGATCCCCAAGCCTCGGGAACGGCTGCGGACCACGGTACGCGCGGCCTCGACTGACTCTTTCATGACATCGCCCAACGACCCTGTGCGGGTGATGACGCCTTTGCCTGGCATCACTGCCGCTTCGATGGTCAGCAGGTCGCCGCCCACTTCAGTCCAAGCGAGACCGACGACCTGACCTACTTGATTGTTCTTTTCCGCACGGCCGTAATCGTATTTCCGGACGCCTAAAAATTCATTCAGGTTGTCCGGTGTGACCAGCACTTTAGGGGTCATTTTCTTGAGTTGTATGCCCTTGACCACCTTGCGGCAAATCTTGGACAACTCCCGCTCCAAGGAGCGAACACCGGCTTCACGCGTGTAGTAGCGCACGATGTCACGCACCGCTTGCTCCTGCACTTCCAGTTCTTCCTCCTTCACGCCATTGTTCTTGACCTGCTTGGGCAGCAGGTAACGCATGGCAATGCTGGTTTTTTCGTCTTCGGTGTAACCCGACAAACGAATGACTTCCATACGGTCCAGCAGGGCTGGCGGAATGTTCATCGAATTCGACGTTGCCACAAACATCACGTCACTCAGATCAAAATCCACCTCGACATAGTGGTCGCCAAAGGTGTGGTTCTGTTCCGGGTCGAGCACTTCGAGCAGCGCGCTGGACGGGTCGCCACGAAAATCGGTACCAAGCTTGTCAATCTCGTCCAAAAGAAACAGTGGATTGCGTGTACCAGCCTTGCTGAGGTTTTGCAGCACCTTGCCTGGCAGCGCGCCAATATAGGTACGGCGGTGACCGCGAATTTCTGCCTCGTCGCGCATGCCACCCAGGGCCATGCGTACATACTTGCGACCGGTGGCTTTGGCAATCGATTGGCCAAGCGATGTCTTGCCAACGCCCGGGGGACCCACGAGGCACAAAATCGGCGCCTTCAGTTTGTCAACCCGTTGCTGCACGGCTAGGTACTCGACAATCCGGTCCTTGACCTTTTCAAGGCCGTAGTGGTCCTCATTGAGCACCGCTTCTGCATTCACCAGATCATGCTTGATCTTGGTTTTCTTGCTCCAGGGCAAGCCGAGCAGCACATCAATGTAACTGCGGACCACCGTGGCTTCAGCCGACATCGGCGACATCAGTTTCAGTTTCTTGAGTTCGCTTTCTGCTTTCTTACGGGCTTCCAGCGGCATTTTGGCGCTCTTGATCTTCTTTTCAATCTCTTCAAGATCAGCACCTTCTTCGCCCTCCCCCAATTCTTTCTGGATGGCCTTGACCTGCTCGTTCAGGTAAAAGTCGCGCTGGTTTTTTTCCATCTGCCGCTTGACGCGCCCACGGATTTTCTTGTCCACATTGAGAATGTCAACCTCGCGCTCAAGCTGTTC
>JBBSRS010000343.1:0-3628 GCA_038242795.1 Burkholderiales bacterium | reverse complement strand
GGTGCAGTCCGACGTCTACCAGTCGTTTCTGGACGTGGCGGCTGCGGGAAATTCTGCCGCACGCGAATTGATAAAGCCGATGCGCGTGATCATGCCGCTGTACAACGAGGAAATCTACTTCATCGTGCGGGCCGATTCGGAGCGAAACTTCATCCACGAAATCAAAAACGCCAAGCTCAACGCCGGCGAGTCGGGCAGCGGCACGGCGCTGACATCGGCCACGCTGTACCGCCTGATGGTCAACGAGGCCATGCCCGACAGCGCCAGCTACCTGTCCAACGAGGAAGCGCTGGCCAAACTGGTCACCGACAAAACGCTCGACGTCGTGGCTGTCATTGCGGGCCAGCCCGCCAAGCTGCTGGTGGACATGAAGCCCGAGTCGCGAAAGCTGATCAAGCTGCTCAAGTTCGACCCCGACCACCCTTCCAGCGAAGCCGTTCTCAAGACCTACTTTCCGGTCAACGTGCGCGCCAGCAATTACCCCAGCCTGCTGGCCGCCGACATCCCGGGCCTGGCGGTCAAAGCCTTTTTGGTGACCTACGACTTCCAGCTCAGGGACACCGAAAACCACCTGCGCGGCATGGCGCGGTCGTTGTGCCAGAACTTTTCCCAGCTCCAGGAAAAGGGCCATCCCAAGTGGGGCGAGGTCGACTTGGCCCTGCCCGAACTCGGCCGGGGCTGGCTCTACTACCGCCCGACGACGCGCGAACTGCGCAACTGTGCGGCCCAAAGCGCCAAGTCAACGGCTGCGGTGAAATCACGGCAGCCGGCCAAAATGTGCTCGCAGCAGGAGCGCATTCTGGGCCTGTGCCCCTAGCGCCCTGGTCGCCTAAGGATGCGGTGATGAATGACTTCCCTGCGTCATACCCGCAAAGGCGGGTATCCAGACTCGTTTAAGCGTTCAGCTCATGTCGCTGGATTCCCGCCTACGCGGGAATGACGGAAAGTTATTGTTTGCCATATCCCAAGCCGTCAGGCCCATGCAATCAAAGGCTGGCGCCGACTTTGCCGGCGGCCAGGATGATTTCCTGCCAGGTCTGAAGGTCCACCTCAATGCCGTCCTGCTCGCGCTGCAGGCGCATCGCCCGCTCGGGTTCGCCGGCAATCTGCACCGTGTCGAAACCGTCGGCAGGCGGGCTCTGGCGCAGCCAGTCCACAAAAGCCCGTGCCTCGGTGTCAAACGCCGTCTGGGTGCCCAGCTTGGCCGGGTCGATCAGCACCGTCAGCATGCTGTTGACGATGGCCCGGCTGTGGACGTCGGTGGAGTGCCAGATGCCGCCGCCGGTCAATGCGCCGCCCAGCAGCTCGCAGGCCACCGCCAGCCCGTAGCCCTTGTGTTCACCGAACGGCATCAAGGCGCCAAAAAATCCGTTCGGCTGCGGCACGACGACCACGCCGGGGTCGATGGTCGGCTGGCCGTGTTCGTCCATCAGCAGGCCGGGTTCCACCGTCTTGCCCTGGTTGTAGGCGACGCGCATCTTGCCCTGGGCCACGCGGCTGGTCGCAAAATCCAGCACGAAAGGCGGCTGGTCTTTCAGCGGGATGCCGATACAGCACGGATTCGTGCCAAAGCGCCCGTCGCTGCCGCCCCACGGTGCGACCACGGCGCGCGACTTGACGTTGACGAAATGCAGCGACACCAGCCCTTCGGCCACGGCCATTTCGGCAAAATGGCCAATGCGTCCCAGGTGGTGCGACTCGGCCAGCGCCATGATGCAGCTGCCATGCAGTTTGGCCCGGGCAATGCCCAGCGCCATGGCCTGCTCGCCAATGACCTGGCCGTAGCCGCGCTGGCCGTTCAGGCTGAGCAGGGCGCCGGCATCCAGCACGGTCTGCACGCTGGCGTTGGGCACCAGACCGCCTTCGAGCACTGCATCGACATAGCGCGGCAGCATGCCCACGCCGTGCGAGTCGTGGCCGCTCAGGTTGGCCATCACCAGGTTGGCGGCGACTTTTTCGGCTTCTGCCGCCGAACTGCCGGCTGCTATTAAAACGCTAGCGCATTGCATACGCAGGGTCTGCGCAGGGATCACTTTTTGCATAAATTTCACCTGTTCAACGAGCCGTCATTCCCGCAAAGGTGGGAACCCGGGCGAACCATCCTCTGGACTTTCAAACCGTTCTGGAGCCCCGCCTTCGCGGGGATGACGCGGTGGGCATTTACATCACCGCGCCGACTTGCCACGGCACAAACTCGTTCTGCCCGTAGCCGTGCTGCTCGCTCTTGCTTTGCCGGCCCGACGCCGTGGCCAGCACCTGCTCGAAAATGCGTTGCCCCATGGCCTGCACCGACACGCCGCCGTCGATGATCTCGCCGCAATTGATGTCCATGTCTTCTTCCTGACGCTGCCACAGCGCCGTGTTGGTGGCGATTTTCAGCGACGGCGACGGCGCGCAGCCATAGGCCGAGCCGCGTCCGGTGGTGAAGCAGATGATGTTCGCCCCACCGGCCACCTGGCCGGTGGCGCTGACCGGGTCGTAGCCGGGCGTGTCCATGTAGACAAACCCGTGGGCGCTGACCGGCTCGGCATATTCATACACTGCTTCGAGGTTGCTGGTGCCGCCCTTGGCGACCGCGCCCAGCGACTTTTCCAGGATCGTCGTCAGTCCGCCGGCCTTGTTGCCGGGCGACGGGTTGTTGTTCATCTCGCCGCCGTTGATCTCGGTGTAATGTTCCCACCACTTGATGCGGGCAATCAGCTTTTCGGCAACCTCTAGCCGCACCGCGCGGCGCGTCAGCAGGTGTTCGGCGCCATAGATTTCGGGCGTTTCGCTGAGGATGGCGGTGCCGCCGTGGGCCACCAGCAGGTCCACCGCCGCGCCCAGCGCCGGGTTGGCGCTGATGCCCGAGTAACCGTCGGAGCCGCCGCACTGCAGGCCGATGGTGATGTGCGCGGCGCTGCACGGTTCGCGCTGCACGTCGTTGGCGCGCGGCAGCATGTCCCTGACCAGCGCAATGCCTTTTTCCACCGTTTTGCGCGTGCCGCCGCTGTCCTGGATGTTGAAGACGCGAAAGTTGTCGCCTTCCTTCAGCGCGCTGTGCGCCAGCCAGGCATTGATCTGGTTGGCCTCGCAGCCCAGGCCGACGACCACCACGCCGGCAAAGTTGGCATGCGTGGCGTAACCGGCCAGCGTACGCTCCAGGATCTGCATCCCCATGCCCTCGGTGTCCATGCCGCAGCCCGTGCCGTGGGTCAGTGCCACCACGCCATCGATGTTCGGGAAGTCTTTCAGCGCCGACGGGTTGGTCTGGCGCGAGAAATGGTCGGCAATGGCGCGTGCCGCCGTGGCCGAGCAGTTGACGCTGGACAAAATGCCGATGTAGTTGCGCGTCGCGACCCGGCCGTCGGCCCGCTTGATGCCCATGAAGGTGGCTTCACGCAGCGGCGCGGGTGGCTTCACGTCGGCGCCAATGGCGTAGTCGCGCGCAAAGTCGCCCTTGCTTGGGCCCATGTCCAGGTTGTGGGTGTGCACATGCTCGCCGGGCGCAATGGCTTTGCTGGCAAAGCCAATGATCTGGTTGTAGCGCCGCACCGGCTCGCCAGCCGCCAGTGCGCGCGTGGCGACCTTGTGGCCGGGCGGAATCAGGCCGCGCACGGTGATGTGCTCGACCTGGGTGCCCCCGACC
>JBBSRS010000342.1:0-3629 GCA_038242795.1 Burkholderiales bacterium | reverse complement strand
CCTCGATTGCCGCCATGGTCGTGGCCGTCGAGGAATTCCTGGCGGCGCATCCCCAACCGGCGCTGTCGATGGCTTTTTTGATCACCAGCGACGAGGAAGGCCCGGGGCTCGACGGCACGGTGGTCGTCTGCAACCAGCTCAAGGCACGCGGCGAAGTGCTGGACTACTGCATCGTCGGCGAACCGACCTCGGTCAAAAACCTGGGCGACATGATCAAGAACGGCCGGCGCGGCACGCTGAGCGGCAAGCTGACGGTCAAGGGCGTGCAGGGCCACATTGCCTACCCGCACCTGGCGAAAAATCCGATCCACCTGTTCGCGCCCGCGCTGGCTGAACTGGTGGCCACGCAATGGGACCAGGGCAATGATTTTTTTCCGGCGACCAGCTGGCAGGTCTCCAACCTGCACGCCGGCACCGGCGCGACCAACGTGATTCCGGGCGACCTGGTGGTGGACTTCAATTTCCGCTTTTGCACCGAATCAACACCCGAAAGCCTGCAGCAGCGGCTGCTGGCCATTTTGAGCCGGCACCAGTTTGAATACGACCTGAAATGGACACTGGGCGGCCTGCCCTTCCTGACCACGCCGGGCACGCTGGTCGATGCCGTACGCGGTGCGATTCTGGCCGAGACCGGGTTGCAGACCGAACTGTCCACCACCGGCGGCACCAGCGACGGCCGTTTCATTGCCAAGGTCTGCCCGCAGGTGATTGAACTCGGGCCGGTCAATGCCACCATCCACCAGATCAACGAATGCGTGGCGGTCAGCTCGATCGACCCGCTGAAGAATATCTACAAGGGCGTGCTCGAACGCCTGGCAGGACTGGCATGACCTCACCCCCCCTCCCCGCCCCCACCGTGACCGTGCTGGCGCTGATCGAGCAGATGGCCGACCGGCTGGACGCCGCCGGCTTGAGCTTTGCCGATGGGTATGGCCAGGGCACGACCAACGCCTTCGATGAAGCCGCCTGGCTGGTGCTGTGGAAGCTGGGCCTGGAAATCGACGACCTGGAATCGGTCGAAAACCGGCCAGTCTCGCCCGAAGACCAGGCGCAGGTCGCCCTGCTGGTGGACCAGCGCATCAGCACCCGCCAGCCCGCCGCCTACCTGACGAACGAAGCCTGGCTGATGGGCGTGCCGTTTTATGTCGATGAGCGCGTGATCATCCCGCGCTCGCTGATCGCCGAACTGCTCGACGACGGCAGCATCGACGACTGGCTGAGCGACGAGACGCAGCGTGTGCTGGACTTGTGCACCGGCAACGGCAGCCTGGCGGTGCTGGCCGCCATGGCCTTTCCGGAAGTGGTGGTCGATGCCGCCGACATCAGCCTGGACGCGCTGGCCGTGGCGCGCATCAATGTGGACCGGCACCAGCTGGGCAGCCGCATCACCCTGGTCAAATCAGACGGCCTGGCCGATTGCACGGGCGGCTACGACCTGATTTTGTGCAACCCGCCGTATGTCAATGCCGCCCGCATGGCCGCGCTGCCCGCCGAATTCAGGGCCGAACCCGGCCTGGCGCTGTCGGGCAATATGCACGGCGGAAGCGACGGCATGGACTTCATTCGCAGCCTTTTTCTGACGATTGCCGCGCAAATGAACGAAAATGCCGTGTTGGTGCTGGAAATCGGCAACGAGCGCGAAAATTTTGCACGCGCTTTTCCGCACCTGGAGCCGCTCTGGTTTGAAACCAGCGCCGGCCCCGACCAGGTTTTGCTGTTGACGCGGGAACAGCTGGCCTGAACCTTGGCTTTCGTATGTCGGACCGCAAGCGCTTTGCCGGGCGCCCTGCGGTCCGATCCTATTTCTTCAGTCTGTTAATTAAATGATTACCCTCAAAAATGTGGTGCTGCGTCGCGGCTCCAAAGTGATTCTCGACAGCGCGTCTGTCACCCTGAACCCTGGCGAGAATGTCGGCCTGGTGGGCCGCAACGGCGCGGGCAAGTCGTCGCTGTTCGCCATGCTCAACGGCTCGCTGCACGAAGACGGCGGCGAATACTACATTCCGGCGCAATGGAAAATGGCGCAGGTCGCGCAGGACATGCCCGAAACCGAGCAAAGCGCCACCAGCTACGTGATCGAGGGCGACGTGGTGCTGCTGGCCGCGCAAACCGAGGTCGATGCGGCAGAAGCCAGCGGCGACGGCGACCGCATGGCGCACGCCTACATGGACCTGTACGACGCGGGTGCGCACGACGCGCAATCGCGCGCGCAGGCCCTGATCCTGGGCCTGGGCTTCAAGCTCAGCGAACTCGACAACCCGGTGAACAGCTTTTCCGGCGGCTGGCGCATGCGCCTGCAACTCGCCCGCGCGCTGATGTGCCCGTCGGATTTGCTGCTGCTGGACGAGCCGACCAACCATCTGGACCTGGACGCACTGGTCTGGCTGTAAGCCTGGCTCAAGCGCTACCAGGGCACGATGCTGGTCATCAGCCATGACCGCGAATTCCTCGATGCCGTGACCGACGTGACGATGCATATCGAAAGCGCCAAACTGACCCGTTACGGCGGCAACTACAGCAAGTTCGAAGACCTGCGCGCCGAGCAGATGGCGCTGCAGCAAGGCGCTTTCAACAAGCAGCAGGACAAGATTGCCCACCTGCAAAAGTTCATCGCCCGCTTCAAGGCCAAGGCCAGCAAGGCCAAGCAGGCGCAAAGCCGCGTGAAAGCGCTGGACCGCATGGAAAAAATCGCACCACTGCTGGCCGAAGCCGATTTCACCTTCGAGTTCAAGGAACCGGCCAATCTGCCCAACCCGATGCTGTCGATGCAAAACGCCTACTTCGGCTACCCCGCGCCCGAAGACGCACCTGAAGGCACGCCGCCCACTGTGATCGTGCAAAACGTCAGCAAATCCGTGCTGGCCGGCCAGCGCATCGGCATTCTGGGCGCCAACGGCCAGGGCAAATCGACATTGGTGAAAACCGTCGCGCGTGCGCTGGCGCCGATTGAAGGCGAGATGACCGAAGGCAAGGGCCTGAACATCGGCTACTTTGCGCAGCAGGAACTTGACGTGCTGCGCCCGGCGGACAACCCGCTGGAGCACATGATCCGCCTGGTCAAGGAAGTCAGCGCTGCCGGCAAGCTGGGCAACCAGCCGACCCGCGAGCAGGACTTGCGCAGCTTTCTGGGCAACTTCAACTTCGGCGGCGACATGGTCAAGCAGTCCGTCGGCTCCATGAGCGGCGGCGAAAAAGCGCGATTGGTGCTGTGCATGATCGTCTGGCAGCGGCCCAACCTGCTGCTGCTTGACGAGCCGACCAACCACCTGGACCTGGCCACACGCGAGGCGCTGTCGATGGCGCTCAACGAGTTTGAAGGCACGGTGATGCTGGTCAGCCACGACCGCGCCCTGCTGCGCGCCGTGTGCGACGAGTTCTGGATGGTGTCGCGCGGAGGTGTCGAGCCGTTTGACGGCGACCTGGACGACTACCAGCGCTACTTGCTCGACGAAGCCAAGCGCATGCGCGAGGACGCGAAGAAGTCGACCAACAGCGCCGCCAGCAACAATCCGACGCTGCCAAGCCGCTGCGCAAGGATCTGGAAAAATCGACCGCCAGATGCTCAGCATGAACAGCGAGAAAGCCAATTTGGAAACGCTGCTGACCACCTCCAAGTCGCCGGCAGAAAT
>JBBSRS010000341.1:0-3630 GCA_038242795.1 Burkholderiales bacterium | reverse complement strand
CTCCTGCCGCTCGGATCGGCGCTTGACCGCCCCGGCCGGCAAGGCCGAACGCTCGGCACTCAACAGATCCGCCAGACACTGCGGCCGGCCACGCGCACCGCTGGCGCGGTAGTCGGCCAGCAAGGCGGCGCGAACCGCGTCATCGCTCAGCCCGCGCACCCTCGTCAGGTGGGCAAACAACAGGTCCACCAGTTTTTCCAGCGCAAACTCATGCGTCTTGGCGGTGGTGCGCCAGAGCCAGTCGCTGAAAGCCAGAAAATGCCCGAATGCCGAGCCCGCCGCCTCCGCGTCATCGCGCAGCAGCAAGCGCAGCGCCGCAGAAAACCGGCCTGAATTAGCCACCATTTCCCAATAGCGCGCAAACCGCTGGATGCGCTGCATGGTCGCAAAGTCAATCGTCGAGGTTTGCAAAATCGCGTACGGCGTTTGCGGGTCGTAGGCCATTGCAAAGTCGGCGGTGTGCCGCGTGATCGGCGTGCCGCGCAGGCGCTTCAAAATGCCGAACTGGATTTCATGTGGGGCCAGTTCATAAAGCCGGTCAAAGCCATCGGCAAAGCTTTGCAGCGTTTCGCCCGGCAAGCCAAAAATTAAATCGGCATGCACATGTGCCTGGCTTTCGCCCACCAGCCAGCGCAGGTTGTCGGCGGTCTTGGCGTTGTCCTGCTTGCGCGAAATGCGCTGCTGCACCTCGGGGTTGAAGCTCTGGATACCGACCTCAAACTGCAGCGAGCCGGCCGGGAACTGCACGATCAGCGCCTTCAGCCGGTCCGGCAGGCTGTCGGGCACGACCTCGAAATGCACGAACAAATCGGGCGCCATCCGGTCCAGGAAAAACTGCAAAATCCGCACCGAAAAATCGACCTTCAAATTGAAGGTTCGGTCCACAAACTTGAAGTTGCGCGCGCCGCGCTGAAACAGCGTGTCCATCTCGGCCATGAAGCCGTCCAGCTCAAACGCCCACGCCGTCTTGTCGAGCGAACTCAGGCAAAACTCGCACTTGAACGGGCAGCCGCGCGAGGCTTCGACATACAGCAGGCGCTTGGCCAGGTCTTCTGCCGTGTATTCGTCGTAGGGCAAGGCCAGTTCTTGCAGCGCCGGCTGCTCGCCGATGACGACTTTCATCAGCGGCTTCGGGCCATCGAGCAGCGCGCGGCACAGCTTGGGGAAAGTCACATCGCCCCAGCCGGTCACCACATGGTCGGCCAGCCGGCAGATTTCCTGGTTTTCGGTTTCATGACTGACTTCCGGCCCGCCGAGCACAATTTTGATGTCGGGCCGCAGGGTTTTCAGCAGACGCACCACCTGCGTGGTTTCAACCACATTCCAGATATAAATGCCCATGCCAATCACCTGCGGATTGAGCGCCAGCAGGTCTTCAACGATTTGCGTGGGCCGCTGCTGGATGACGAATTCGCGCAGTTGCGTGCGGGCGCGCAGGCCCGCACCGCCGTGAAGGTCCATGTTGGCCAGCAGGCAGCGCAGGCCGAGCGAGGCGTGAATGTACTTGGCGTTCAGGGTGGCCAGAACGATGGCAGGCGTGTTGGCGGCTGGAAGGGAAGGCATCGCGGCATTATCGAGTTTTGGCGCTGGAACAACGTGGTGGGAGCGGTTCGCCCGCAGAAAAGCAGGTAGCCGACGCGGTTGCAAGCGCGGCTTGAGATAGATCAAGGCAAGCGGTGCAACGGAAGATTGTCTGACAGGCTCGCTCTGTGTTGGCCCACGAGAACGGCGTGAATTGCGGTCTATAAGGGTAGTGCAGTGGGCGTTCCGGCTCGTCCACGCGTTAACTTCTCCAGGAGCGCACATGAACTCATCCACTTCCCATCCCGCAGATGCAGAGCCTGTTGATGCAGACCTTGTCGAGCAAGCCGTGCCCGGCCATGGCATTCCGTCCCAGGACCCAAACCTTGCAGCCCAGGTTGCCCTCAGCCCTGAGGAATCCGAACGCGAATCCAAGTCGACACTGATTGGCGGCGGCCTGGTGGCCGGCACGGCAACCGGTGCGGCCGTTGGCGCGGTGGTTGCAGGCCCGGTGGGCGTATTGGTTGGCGGCATGGTGGGCGCTGTTGCCGGCGCGGTGGGCGGGGCTGGCGCGGGCGCGTTGGCAAGCTCGGAAGACACAACCCCTGCCGACGACATGCCAAAAGATGCCGACGGCACCCCTCGAGGGACGCTGCCGCGCTAACGGGTCTGTCAGTTTAGAAGGTCGCCAGACCGGGATTTTTTGTTGCCGGCTGCCGATAAGCCAGCACCAGAGTTTTTGTGTTCTTCTTGTCTTGTCGGCAGAGAAAACACAGCGTCAAAAATTTTCAAGCGATCGATTCTTCTGGTCTGCGCCGAGACAACGGACTGCAGCGTCAACACCACCCCTCACGCTAATCAGTTTATTGGCAAGAGAGGCCGCTTTTGGCGGAGGGCTGGCTTTTCTGCCATTCACAACCCTCAGTGCAACAATTGCGCCATGCTTCGCGTTACTCCACGTCTCGCATGGGGGTCCGGCCAGCCCCTATCATTGGCGGACCATGTCCCATCCCGCCCTGAGCCATCGGCCCAAGCCCGCCACCCAATGCCTGCAATCCGCTGCATGAGCCGAAGCCAGATCCGCAACGCCACGGGCGAGTCCTTTTTTGCCTGGGATGGCGAGGTGCTGGTGGTCAACATCCTGGGCAAACCCAGCGCCGGCAAGGACGCCATCGGCAAGCCCAAGGGCACGCAGCTCAAGGTCAGCGTGACGGCCGCGCCGAGGGGCGGCAAGGCGACCGACCACATGGTGCGCTTTCTGGCGCCGCTGTTTGGCGTGGCGGTGGCTGACATCGAGGTGGTGTTTGGCCAGGAAAATGTCCACAAGCAGTTGCGCATCCGGGCGCCGAAAAAGCTGCCGGCGGTGTTTGCCCCACCCCCGGCATAGCCGGGCTCGCCATGACGCAACCGAACGGCTGACGCACAATCGGGCCTGCCGGGCATGCCCCCGGAACTTACGACCACGCCGCCTGTCAGACCCTCACCATGAATTTGAACCGTTTCCTCTCAGCTATTTTTTTAATAGCTGCCTGTGCACTGCCAGCAAGCGCAAATGCCCAAAATGAACTGATAAAAACAGTGCAGCACAGCCCGGTGGTCACCACCGAACAGGTGCGCGCCGAATTGCTTGCCTGGGCACCCGAGGGCGTTGAAGCCGGCAAGCCGGTCTGGCTGGGCCTGCAGCTGGCGCACCAGCCCGAGTGGCACACCTACTGGAAAAATTCCGGCGACTCGGGCCTGCCGACGCTGCTGGAATGGCAACTGCCGGCGGGCATCACGGCGGGCGAGATCGCCTGGCCGACGCCGAAGAAAATTCCCATCGGCACATTGGCCAACTATGGCTACGAGCGCACCGTGCTGCTGCCGGTGCCGCTGACCATCGCGCCCGGCTTCAAGGCGTCGCAGCTTGATGTGAAGCTCAAGGCCAGCTGGCTGGTCTGCCGCAAGGAATGCATTCCGCAGGAGGGCGAATTCAGCCTGAGCCTGCCCGCCCGGGGTTCAACGGCGGCGAGCAGCATGGCTTTTCAGGCGGCTTTCGACGCCGCACCCCGGGGTCTGCCGACCGGCAGCAGCCAGCTGGAAGTCAGCGGCAAGGTGCTGAAGGTGTCG
>JBBSRS010000340.1:0-3645 GCA_038242795.1 Burkholderiales bacterium | reverse complement strand
GTTCAGGGCAAGTTGAACTAACCGACACCAGGAACCCCCATGAGCTACCAAGTCAAAGAGATTTTCTACACGCTGCAGGGCGAAGGCAGCAACGCAGGGCGGCCTGCTGTTTTCTGCCGTTTCGCCGGCTGCAACCTGTGGTCAGGCCGCGAGCAGGACCGCGCGACGGCGGTTTGCCGGTTTTGCGACACCGACTTTGTCGGCACCGACGGCACGCTGGGCGGCAAGTTCAGGAGCGCTGACGCGCTGGCCGACCAGATTCAAGCCCAGTGGCCGGCTGGCGACCGCGCGCACCGTTTCGTCGTCATGACCGGCGGCGAGCCGCTGCTGCAGGTCGATGGCGCGCTGATCGACGCGCTGCATGCGCGCGGTTTTCAGATTGCGGTCGAGACCAACGGCACGATCGCCGCGCCGCCGGGCATCGACTGGATTTGCGTCAGCCCCAAGGCCGGCGCGCCGTGGATTCAGCGTACCGGCCATGAACTCAAGCTGGTGTGGCCGCAGCCGGCGTTCAATCTGGACGAACTCGAAGCGGCAGCTTTCACCCACCGTTATTTGCAGCCCATGGACAGCCCCGAGCGGCAGCGCAACACGGAGGCCTGCATTGAGTTGTGCCTGCAACGCCCCGCCTGGCGGCTCAGCCTGCAAACCCACAAGATCACGGGCATCCGATGAACAACTTCTCCACGACGTGCGAGCTGAGCCAGACCTTCTTTTTTGACGCCGCGCATACGCTGGACCGCACGATTGAAACCGCTGCCAGCAAGCGCATTCACGGCCATACCTACAACGCCGAGGTTTTTTTGACCGGCCAGCCCGATCCGAACACCGGCATGGTGATTGACCTGGGTTTGGTGCGGCGCGAGGTGGCGCTGCTGCGCGAGTTGCTCGACCACCATTTGCTCGACGAGGTGGAGGGGCTGGGCCTGCCCACGCTGGAAAACCTGTGCCAATTTATTTTCCGCAAACTGCAGCCCGCGCTGCCGGCGCTGACTTCGGTCAGGGTCTGGCGCACCTCCATCGGCGATGGCTGCCGGCTGAGCAAAACGCCCGGATAAGGTAGGCTTGCAGCGATGAAAGCCTATCGCGCCTCGACTCTTTATTTCCCCGACCCGGCGCTTCCCCGTGCTGTGCTTGAAGCTGACGGCCTGCTGGTGGTGGGGCCGGACGCCCGGGGCCGGCAAGTGGTGCAAGCACTGGGCAGTTATGCCGAGCTGGCGCCGCGTTTTGCCGATGTGCCCACCGAACATTTTCCGGGCCGCATCATTGCGCCGGGTTTTATCGACCTGCACATCCACTTTCCGCAAACCGATGTCATTGGCTCGCCGGCGGATGGCTTACTGCCGTGGCTGGAAAACTACACCTTTCCGCATGAAAAAAGGTTCTCTGCGCCCGACTACAGTGCGCAATCAGCTACGTTTTTCATAGCAGAACTGCTGCGCAATGGCGTCACCACGGCGCTGGCATTTGCCACCTCGCATCCCGAGTCGGTTGATGCGCTGTTTGCCGAGGCGCAACAGCACGGCCTGCGCCTGATGGCCGGCAAGGTGCTGATGGACCAACACGCACCCGATGGCGTGCGTGACGACACCGAACAAAGCCTGCGCGACACGGAAATGCTGATCCAGCGCTGGCACGGCGTGGACCGGCTGGGTTACGCCATCACGCCACGCTTCGTGCCCAGTTGCAGCGCGGCCCAGTTGCGCGGCGCGGGCGAACTGGCGGCCAGTTACCCGGAGGTGTGGATTCAGTCCCACGTCGCCGAGAACAAGGACGAGATCGCCTGGGTCCGCGAGCTGTTTCCGCAAGCCCGCAGCTATCTCAGCGTGTACGAACAGTTCGGCCTGATGCGCCCGCGCGCCATTTATGCGCATTGCATTCATTTCGACGACGAAGACCGCGCGCTGATGCGCAGCACGGGCGCGGCGGCCGCCGTCAGCCCGACCAGCAACCTGTTTCTGGGCAACGGGTTTTTTGACTATGCGGGCGCCGACCGCGTGGGATTCCACTACGGACTGGCCAGCGATGTCGGTGGCGGCACCTCGTTCAGCCCGTTTCACACCATGCTGGCGGCGTATTACGTCGGCCGGGAAGGGCTGACCAAGCCGGGCCTGTCGCTGAGCCCGCAACACCTGTGGTGGCAGCACACCGCTGGCGCTGCGCAGGCGCTGGGCTTGTCGGGCGTGGTCGGCAACCTGCTGCCGGGGTGCGAGGCCGACTTTGTCGTGCTCAACCCGCAGGCCACGCCGCTGCTGGCGCGCAAGACGGCGCAGGCATCCAGCCTGGACGAGCTGCTGTTTTCCATGGTCGTGCTCGGCGACGACCGGCTGGTTGAAAAGACCGTGATTTCGCAGGCCGGCTGAGTTCAGCCACCGAGTCGTTTTCAGGTCAGTCTTCACCGCGCCACGTTGACCCCGACCCCCTGTTCTGAATGCCTGCTGAAATGCAGGGGCATAAAAAAATTGCGCCCAATCGTTTTTTGCGGGATAATTGCTGCACTGCAACATTTTTAAAGAAGGCCTTCACATGTTCAACAACACCTCTTTCGACGCTCTCGCAAAAACCATGAAGGAAAATGCGGAAAAGTTCAACCCTGCCGCCGCTGGCGAGGCATTCAAGCCGGTGATGGACAACCTGAAGGCCTGGGGCGAACTTGCCCAGCAGCAGGCCCAGGCCGCGCAGGCCTCCCTGACACAGAACATGGAGTCGTTCAAAAGCATCAAGGAGCCGCAAGCTGCCTTTGAAGCCATGAAGGCATCGGCAGAAAACAGCCTGGCCATTGCCGCCAAGAACCTGCAGGACGTCACCGCCCTGGGCGTGGCGCAATTCCAGGCCAGCGTTGATGCCATTGAAAAATCCCATCCTATGCCCGAAGCCTTTGCCAATGTGAGCAAAAGCCTGAAGACAGCGGCCACCAGCATGGAACAAGCTGTGGAATCCGCGGTCAAGCGTGGCAATTCCGCTGTTTCCACCGCAACCCGCAAGGCGCGCGGCGGCTGAACGGCTGAGGGCCGCTGAGAGCGGCCTTGGGTTGACAACAACGGCCTGTTCGGCATTGAGCAGGCCGTTTTTTTATGGGTTTGTGGTTTTAAGTTGAAACTGAAAAGAGGCTTTTTATGGCATCTTTTCGCAAGCTGTTGCCCGCATGTGAGCTGCTTACAATCGGCCGCATGGGAGAGCACCGACAATGAGTATCAAAAGCGACAAATGGATTCGGCATATGGCCGAAACCACCGGCATGATCGAGCCTTTCGAGCCGAAACAGGTGCGCGAACGCGATGGCCACAAGATCATCAGCTATGGCACCTCAAGCTATGGCTATGACATACGCTGTGCCCCCGAGTTCAAGGTCTTCACCAACATCCACAGCACCGTGGTAGACCCGAAGAACTTCGATGAAAAAAGCTTTGTCGACATGCACGGCGACAGCTGCATCATTCCGCCCAACAGCTTTGCGCTGGCCCGCACGCTCGAATACTTCCGCATCCCGCGCAACGTGCTGACCATTTGCCTGGGCAAAAGCACCTATGCGCGCTGCGGCATCATCGTCAACGTCACGCCCTTCGAGCCCGAATGGGAAGGCTATGTCACGCTGGAGTTTTCCAACACCACGCCATTGCCCGCCCGCATCTACGCTGGCGAAGG
>JBBSRS010000339.1:0-3691 GCA_038242795.1 Burkholderiales bacterium | reverse complement strand
CCTTTGACGCGGTCAGCCTGATTTTCAAGGGCTTTTATGTGCTATTTATTTAATAGCTGCTTGCGCATACTGGTATTGCGCAGAAGCGGGTTTTGATTCAAAAACTCAAACCCGGCCAGCGGGGGTTGGTGTTTTACTTTTCCAGTATCCACTGGATAAAGTACTTGGCCACAAAGCCCACCATGCCAAAGGCCAGGCCCAGGAAAATCACGAAAGTCCCAAACTTTCCGGCCTTGGACGACCACGCCAGCTGGCCGATGATGAACAGCATGTAGAGCATGAACGCACCCACGCCGAACGACAGGCCAAAGGCGGCCACCTGCTCCTCCGAATAACCGAACATCAGGCGGCTCCCTCGGGCGGCAGCCGCTCGGGCAGCGCACCGGCATCGACCAGGTCGCGGTAGGCATGCCAGCTGGCATGGCCCAGCAGCGGCAGCACCACGACCAGGCCCAGCAGCAGCGTGCCCAGGCCGAGCAGCGTCAGCACCATGATCAGCGCCGCCCACAGCGCCAGCGGCAGCGGGTTGGTCAGCACCGCCTGCCAGCTGGTCAGCACCGCCTGCAGCACATCGACCCGGCGGTCGAGCAGCAGCGGCATGGCAATCACGCTGGACGCAAAGATCGGCGCGGCCATCAGCCCGCCCATGGTCAGCCAGAGCTCAAAAACATAGTCGCCCGGCGCCAGCACGACATGGCGCAGGAAATCCAGCGGCGTGCTGACGGGTTGGGGCGCCAGCAGGGTGATCAGCGCGGCAGACGTCAGCACCCAGCCGGTGCCGGCCAGCGCCAGCAGCAGGCCAAAGCGCACCAAGCTCCAGTAACCGCCCTTGGCCGCATAGCGCGAATACTGCCAGCGCGTCCAGGTGCCGACGATCAGCTGAAAGTTGACAGGCTCGCCGCGTTCAATCGCCCGGCTGATGGCGTACAGGCTGGTGGCCAGCACCGGCGCCACCACCAGAAAACCCGAAAAGGCACCGGCCAGCAGCCAGAAACGGTCGCGCGCCAACAGCACCAGCAGGCCACCGAACGCAGCCGGCACCAGGCCGTGCAGCAGGCTGAGCCAGCCGCCGCGCCGCATGTCCCGTGCGCCGCGCGCCAGCCAGTTCAGGGGCTGGGCCATGCCGATGCTCCGGATGCCAGGCAGGGCCAGGGCACCGCGCCGGGTTGGCGGCACAAGGGGTGGGGGGGGAGGTAGATTGGATGGAGACACGGTGGGGTCAAAGCTTACCTGCAAATCCTCGGCCAGTGCCCGGATTTGCCGGCGCATGGCTGAAAATCGCCTGCCATTGATCCAGGCAGGCATGCCATGCAGGTGCGCCACAGGCATTTTCATGCGTGTTGACCCTTGTCAACACCTCGAGTCCGGGCAGGCGCATGATGGGTGCGAACCCATCCAGGAGACATTTCAATGCGCCCAGAACAAGCAACGTCCTACCGCCAGCAACTGCTGGCCCTGCGCACCACCATGCTGGCGCAGATGAGCGACCAGCGCGGCGGCGTGCTGGGACGCGCCGAAGCAGCCGCCGACCACTTCAATCGCCGCGAGGACTCCAGCGCGCAGGTGGCCACCGAGCGCGAACTTGAATTTGCCATGGGCGAGCGCGAAACCAGCGAACTCGCCCTGATCGATGCTGCCCTGGCGCGCATAGCCGCAGGCAGCTTCGGCAACTGCATCGACTGCGCAGCCCTCATCCCGGCGCCCAGGCTGCAAGCGAGTCCCGAAGCATCGCGCTGCATTGCCTGCCAGGAAAAAGCCGAGCAGCGCCAAGCCGCCTGAAACCCGGTTGCTCCTGTGTTCCCCACTGTCGCAAAAGAATATTGCTGAGCACTTTTCACGCCGTGGGCTGCATGCGCAATGCCGAAGTTCAAGGGCTGATGTCCGACGACAAACTTGCCAGCCACTCGTTGCTGGCCTGACCCTTCCCTCGTCCTGCGTACCCGTTCAAAGGCAGCGCAAGGCGCAGGTCCGGGAAATCCGTCGCATCAGCGCTTGTTGGTACTTTCCTGCTGGTCAGGGCCCGGGGAACTGGTTAGGCTGACGGCCGAACTGCCTTTTCAACCAAAGCCCGCATGACCTCCACCCCTTCCCGTGACGACGACAGCCATCCGCCCGCAGCCCTTGGGCCCCAAGCCCAGCCTTTGCGCGACGAGTTGCCGGTCATGGCCGCGCCGTATGTGCCGCCGCCTCCGGTCGGGCCGCAGGCGATCATGCTGCCGCTCGGTGCCGGGACGCCCTTTGCCTGGCTGGCTGCCGGATGGCGCGACCTGAAGGCGCACCCCGGCATCGGCCTGTTCTACGGCCTGTGCTTTTGGCTCATGGCGCTCACGCTGGGCGCGGTGTTTCGCGCCAAGCCCGAATACACGCTGACGATTGCCTCGGGCTGCCTGCTGGTCGGCCCCTTTCTGGCGATGGGACTGTATGAAGTCAGCCGCCGCCGCGAGCAGGGCCTCACGCCCGAACTCGGGGCTTCGCTGACCTGTTGGGACAGCCACATCCGCAGCATGGGCATGCTGATTCTGGTGCTCATCGTGCTGGAACTGCTGTGGGGCCGGGCGTCGCTGGTGGTGTTTGCGGTGTTTTTCAACACCGGCATGCCGTCAACCACCGGGGTGCTGAATGCGGTGTTCAACCCTGACAACTGGGAATTCGTCGCCGTCTACCTGGTGGTGGGCGGAATGTTTGCGGCGCTGGTGTTTTCCACCGCCGTGGTGTCGATCCCGATGATCCTGGACCGCGACACCGACGCCATTTCGGCCGCCATCACGAGCATCCGGGTGGTGTTTTCCAGCCCCGGCGTGATGCTGCTGTGGGGGCTGGTGATCACCACGCTGATCGCCGTGGCGCTCCTGCCCTGGGGGGCCGGCCTGGTGGTGATCGGCCCACTGCTGGGGCATGCGAGCTGGCACGCTTACCGCGGAACGGTGCGCTGGCAGGAGGCTGAGGCAGCGGACAGCGACACGCTTCACGCCTGAAACCGATTATGAAAAACGGCCGGTGGACGCCGGCAGTTCAGGGATTTTTAACTTCCACCTGTATCTCGTTTCGCCGCCACATGGGCAGGGTCCACGGCGGGTCATAGCGCGCAAGCTGCGGTGTGCCGACGGGCTGCAGTTGGCGCGACCGCATCCACGCCGCCAGTTCACCGGTTTTTTGCTGCACCTTGGACGCCGTGTTCAGGCCCGAGTAAGCCAGCACGGCAAAGGTACGCGCGGGCAGTTCGCGCAGGCTGACCGCCGGGTTGACCGGTTTGGGCAGCGTCTGCATCGAATACTGGCCAGGCATCACGAACTGAATGCGCCACTGGCTGGCCGTCGCCATGGAGGCATCAGCAGCCACCGGCTCTGCCATGACCGGGGCCGTCATGGCGATTTTTGCGGAGCGGGCCACCGGCTCCAACGTGACAGGCGCAGTCATGGCGATTTTTTCCGAAGCGTTGTCAGCCCCGGCGGCCGCCAGGGTGTTGTTGCCGAAGATGTAATCGGCAATCAGCCTGAAACCCTTGCCCGACGCCGCGTCCATGTCGCCGTCAACCAGCGTTTCCGCCACGATGACCGGCGCGTACCGGCGGACTTCGTGGCTGCCATCTTTCGTCAGCACCTCAAACTTGGGTTCTTCGACAGCCATCGCCATGCTCCCTGCAGTGATTCCGGCCATGAGTATGGCGGCAAAGCGCCCCGAGCGACGCCAT
>JBBSRS010000338.1:0-3710 GCA_038242795.1 Burkholderiales bacterium | reverse complement strand
GTGTAAGAGAATCAGTGCATGAATCCTGCGACCCTTTCTTTACCTGCCTTCACCGAAAACCCTCACCTGCCTGTGAACCGTCCTCCGGCAGGTCGGGCATTGGTGCTGGGCTCCACCTCGCCCTACCGGCGCGAGTTGCTCCAGCGCCTGCAAATCCCCTTCGAGGTGGCCGCGCCCGAGGTGGACGAAACACCGCTGCCGCATGAAACGCCGGACGCGCTGGCCGCACGCCTGGCACTGGCCAAGGCGCATGCCGTAGCCAAAAACTTCCCCCGGGCGGTGGTGATCGGTTCCGACCAGGTGGCGGACCTGAGCGGGCTGGCGCTGGGCAAGCCGGGCAACCATGAACGGGCGGTGGCTCAGTTGCGCCAGATGCGTGGCCAGACGGTGATTTTTCAAACAGCGGTGGCGGTGGTTTGCCTGGAAAGCGGTTTTGAGCAAACCGCCCTGGCAGCCGTCCGGGTGAAATTTCGCGACCTGAACGATGACGAAATTGAAAATTACCTGCATGCCGAGCAGCCCTACGATTGCGCCGGCAGTGCCAAAAGCGAGGGACTGGGCATTGCGCTGCTCGAATCGATTGACAGTGACGACCCCACTGCACTGATCGGCCTGCCGCTGATCCGCACCTGCAAAATGATCCAGGCCGCCGGCACCGTGCTGCTGGCAAACCGCAAGACCGCCCCATGAGCATCGCCAAGGGCAAACTCTACCTGGTGCCGGCACCGCTGGATTTCGGCTGCGACGAGCAGGCCCCGCTGCACGACGTGATGCCCCCGGGCACGCTGGAAGTAGCCGCCCGGCTGTGCTGCTGGATTTGCGAGAACGCCAAAAGCACGCGCGCCTACCTCAAGCGCATCAACGAACTGCACCCTTTGTCCACGCCGGTCCAGGCGCTGCAGATCCAGGAGCTGCCGCGCGAAGTCCACAAGAAAGGCGACCACACCGGCCACTTTGATGCCCGGCCCCTGCTGCTTGCCGCCATGGAGGGCCGCGATGTGGGCCTGGTCAGCGAAGCCGGCATGCCGGCGATTGCCGACCCGGGTTCGTCGGTGGTGCGCGCTGCGCATGACTTGGGTATTCAGGTGGTGCCGCTGACGGGCCCGATGTCGCTGGTATTGGCGCTGGCGTCAAGCGGACTGAACGGACAAAACTTTGCCTTTGTCGGCTACCTGCCGCAAGACCCTTCCGGCCGCGCCCAGCGCATTCGTGAACTTGAGTCATTGGCGCTCAAGACGGGCCAGACGCAGATTTTCATCGAAACGCCCTACCGCAATGCCGCCTTGCTGCAGGGCCTGCTGCAAACCCTGCAGGGCAACACCCGGCTCGCCCTGAGTTGCGGCATCACGCTGGCCAGCGGTGCTTCCCGAAGTGCGCTGGCCAGCCACTGGAAACGCGACAAGCCGGTGCTGCCGCTCGATTTACCGACCGTTTTCTGCATTGGCCGTTAATGTGGCTGCCCGATAACAGGCACAAAAAAGCCCGCGGCCTGCGCGGGCTTTTTTGACTCAGGTCGTTCAACGAAGCGCAGGAATCGCCTGGAAAGCCTTCATGGCGCCCTCACCCATGGCGGCACCAAACTTTTTGGCCAGGCGCTCGGCCACATTGTCACGGCGGGTGTAGTCGATGATTTCTTCCACCTTGACGACCTCGCGGGCGACGTAGTCGAGGTTGCCCAAATGGTCCGCCAGGCCGAGTTCCACCGCCTGCTGGCCATTCCAGAACAGACCGGAAAACATCTCGGGTGTTTCCTTCAGCCGGTTGCCGCGACCGTTCTTGACCACCGCAATGAACTGCTGGTGAATCTGGTCCAGCATGCTTTGGGCGAAGGCACGCTGCTTGTCGCTTTGCGCGCTGAAAGGGTCGAGAAACCCCTTGTTTTCGCCGGCCGTCAACAAACGTCGCTCCACGCCGAGTTTGTCCATCAGGCCGGTGAAGCCGAAGCCATCCATCAGCACTCCAATGCTGCCGACGATGCTGGCCTTGTCGACAAAAATCTGGTCGGCAGACACGGCAATGTAATAAGCCGCAGAAGCGCAGCTTTCCTCCACCACGGCATACACCGGCTTCTTGTGCTTGGCCTTCAGGCGCAGGATCTCGTCGTTCATCATGCCCGCCTGCACCGGACTGCCGCCAGGGGAGTTGATCAGCAACACGATGGCCTTGGAACCCTCGTCCTCAAAGGCCGTGCGCAAGGCAGCATTGACAAACTCGGCGCTGGCATCGGCACCCTGGGCAATTTCACCCTTGATTTCGATCACCGCGGTGTGCGCAACGCTGGCGTCGGTGGCCGGGGTGCCGCGCTGCAGCGCCATCCACAAAAGGACCACAAAAAACAGGAGCCAGGACAAGCGGACAAAGGTTTTCCATCGGCGCGTGGACTTTTGCTCGTTGAGCGTGGCAAACACCAGCTTTTCCAGCGTTGCCCGCTCCCAGCCGGGAATGCTGGACGCGTTTGCCGGCGGGTACTGCCCCGTCAATCCGGCATTTTCTTTCGCCTGCGCGGCAGTGGGTTGCGACGGGTCGGGCGAAAATCCCGGCTCCCGGGACGTATCAAAGGAGGGGTCGGAATTGCCGGGTCGGTTGGAATCGTTCATGGGGCTAGTTTAGAGAAGTATTCAAAACGGCAAGGGCTTGAGGTTGTAGGTGGCGTGCCAATAAACCACACTGTCATGCTCGGAAAGCATGATCTTGACCAGCCCTCCGCGACACGGACCGCCAGCACATTCACCGGTATCGGGCCGGTATGCAGCGCCGTGGCTGGCGCACAGCAGCCACTGGCCGCTGTCATCGAACACCCGGTTGGGCAGCCAGTCCAGTTCCATCGCCACATGGGTGCAGCGGTTCAGGTAAGCCTGCGGCAGGCCCTGGAAACGGACGGCGAAGGCGCGGCAGGTCTGGCCGGCGTACACCACGTCAAACCCCACGGCCAGTCCGCCGTCTGCCAGCTCGCGGCTGTTGCAAAGCGGCAGCGCTTCGTCCATGGCGTCAAGTCGCCTTCAGCCGTTGGCCAGCAGCCATTGGTGCAGGTCCTGCACCGAATGCGCGACATGCAGCGGATTCAGAATGGTGAAGGTGGAAGGTTCATGCGCGCCGTAGCTCACGCCGACGCTGGCGCAGCCGGCGTTCAGCGCCATCTGCAGGTCGTGCGTGGTGTCGCCGATCATCAAGATGCGGCTGGCTGGCAGGTCAAACTGCGCCATCAGTTCATGCAGCATCAGCGGGTCGGGCTTGCCGGCGGTTTCGTCGGCGGTCCGCGAGCCGTCAAAAACGCCTTTGAGTTCAACGCTTTGCAGCGTCTCGTCAAGCCCGCGCCGTGACTTCCCGGTCGCCACCGCCAGCAAGTGGCCACGGGCCTTGAGCGCTTCCAGCAACGGCAAGACGCCCTCAAACAGGCTGAGGTCATTGAAATGGCTGGCGTAATGGTGGCGGTAACGCGCGCCGAGTTCCGGGTATTTGTCGGGCGAAACGTCGGGCGCGGCATGGGCCAGCGCCTGCATCAGGCCCAGGCCGATGACATAGGCGGCGGCTTCCGGGGTTGGCTGCTTGCCGCCCACATCGCAAACGGCTGCCTGGATACAGCGCACGATGATTTGCGTGGAGTCATACAGCGTTCCGTCCCAGTCGAAGGCAATCAGGTCAAAATTTCGAGTGTGCATGCGCCGGATTGTCGCTGGACACCATGACCGATGCGTGACCCGCCGCGGAAT
>JBBSRS010000337.1:0-3712 GCA_038242795.1 Burkholderiales bacterium | reverse complement strand
TGACGACTGCCGCCTGCTGGTGGTGCTCAACGACAACGACATGAGCATCAGTCCGCCGGTGGGCGCACTGAACCGCCATCTGGCACAGCTGATGAGCGGACGCTTTTATGCATCGGCCCGTCAGGTCGGCAAACAGGTGCTTCGCGTGGCCCCGCCGCTGCTGGAACTGGCCAAGCGGCTGGAGTCGCATGCCAAGGGCATGGTGGTGCCCGCCACATTGTTCGAGAACTTCGGGTTCAACTACATCGGCCCGATTGACGGCCACGACCTGGATTCGCTCATTCCCACGATGGAAAACATCAAGCATTTGATGGCGACCGGCGCGGGACCGCAGTTTTTGCATGTCGTGACCAAAAAAGGCCAGGGCTACAAGCTCGCCGAAGCCGACCCGATTGCCTACCATGGTCCCGGCAAGTTCGACCCCGCCATGGGCCTGCAGAAATCCAGCACGCCCGCCAAGCAGACGTTTACCCAGGTGTTTGGCCGCTGGCTTTGCGATATGGCCGAACACGACCCGCGCCTGGTCGGCATCACGCCGGCCATGCGCGAAGGCTCGGGCATGGTGGAGTTTCACAAGCGCTTTCCCAAGCGTTACCACGATGTCGGCATTGCCGAGCAGCATGCGGTGACTTTTGCCGCTGGCATGGCCTGCGAAGGCCTGAAGCCCGTGCTGGCGATTTACTCGACCTTTCTGCAGCGCGGCTACGACCAGCTTATCCATGATGTGGCGCTGCAAAACCTGCCGGTGGTGTTTGCACTGGACCGCGCCGGTCTGGTTGGCGCCGATGGCGCCACGCATGCCGGTGCATACGACATTCCGTTTTTGCGCTGTATTCCCAACATGGCCATTGCCTGCCCGGCCGATGAAAACGAATGCCGCAAGTTGCTGACCACCGCATTCGAGCAGAACTCGCCGGTGGCCGTTCGTTACCCGCGCGGCGCCGGCGCAGGTGTCGAGCCCGAGGCCGGTCTGAACTCGCTGCCGTTCGGCAAGGGCGAGGTTCGCCGGGAAGGCCGGGGCATTGCAATCTTCGCTTTCGGAACGCTGCTGTATCCGGCGCTTCAGGCGGCCGAAAAACTAGGCGCAACCGTGGTCAACATGCGATGGGCCAAACCGCTGGACACCGCGCTGCTGCTGAAGATCGCCGCCAGCCATGAAGCCCTGGTCACAGTGGAAGAGGGCGCCATCATGGGCGGCGCGGGCAGCGCAGTCGGTGAGGCATTGCAGGCGGCGGGCGTCCTCAAGCCGCTGCTGCAGCTCGGCCTGGCCGACGAGTTCATCGAGCACGGGGACCCGGCCCATCTGCTGGCCATGCAGGGCCTGGATGCCGACGGCATCGAGGCTTCCATCCGCAAGCGTTTTGACGGCATCAAGCAGCACGATCCGCTGGCCAGGATGGTGCTCAAGTCGGTGGCCTGACCGAAGCGTTCCTTCGTGCAAAAAAGCATCGGCGGAGGGCCGCAGCACATCGTTTGATGGTTGCCTGCGGTTTTTAGGTCTGTCTACGGGTAACAACGGGGCGAAAGCCGTACAAAAACTGACAAAATGCCAGACAGGCCGCTACCGGTGGCCATCGTGACTGTCCAGGGCATGACCACAAGAAATCTTGGGTGCTGGCCGGCAGGCAAATACGACACAAGCAATCGTTAACCCTTCAAAAAGAGAGAACCCATGGATCGTCGATCACTCATCAAAAACGCTGGCATTGCCGGCGTGCTGGCTGCGGGCATTGCACCCGCCGTGCATGCGCAGACCGCTGTTCGCTGGCGCATGGCGTCCAGCTTTCCCAAGTCGCTGGACACCATTTTTGGCAGCGGCGAGATGTTCGCCAAGACGGTGAAAGCCCTGTCCGGTGGCAAGTTTGAAGTGTCGGTGCATGCCGCCGGCGAACTGATGCCGGCTTTTGGCGTGGTCGATGCCCTGCAGAACGGCACCGTCGAAATGGCACAAACCGCGTCCTATTATTTTTCTGGCAAGGACCCGATTTTTGCGTTTGGCTGCGCCGTGCCGTTTGGCCTGACGGCCCGCCAGATGGATTCGTGGATGGAGCACGGCAACGGCCGCAAGCTGATGGACGCGTTCTACGCCCAATACAACATCAAGAGCCGCAGTGCCGGCAACACGGGCACCCAGATGGGCGGCTGGTACCGCAAGGAAATCAAGACCGTTGCCGACCTGAAGGGCCTGAAAATGCGCCTGGGCGGCGGGTTGTTTGGCGAAGCCATGCAAAAGCTCGGCGTTGTACCGCAGAACATGCCCGCTGGCGAGGTTTACCAGGCACTTGAAAAAGGCACGCTGGATGCGGTGGAGTTTGTCGGCCCCTACGACGACGAAAAGCTCGGCTTCAACAAGGTCGCGCCGTTCTATTACTACCCCGGCTGGTGGGAGGGCGGCGCCGAGCTGGAGTTCTTCATCAACACCAAAGCCTATGCCGCGCTTACCCCTGAATTCCAGGCCATCGTGGATGCAGCCACGGCCGTGGCGGCGCGTGACATGACGGCCAAGTACGATGCCGTCAACCCGATTGCCCTGAAAAAGCTGGTCGGCGCCAAGACGCAGCTCAAGGCCTTTCCTAAAGCCATCATGGATGCCGGCTACAAGGCGTCGATGGAAGTGTTTGCCGAGCACGAGGCCAAGTCGCCCGAGTTCAAGAAGATTCACGCCGACATGCGTGCGTTCCAGCGTGACCAGTTGCTCTGGGCGCGTTTCTCGGAATCGGCTTTCAGCAATTACATGGCGTCGGTCAAGATCTAAGCGCTGACCGGTCAGCAACCGTCAAAATGCCTGGCCGCAGTTCTGCGGCCAGGCATTTTTTTGTTTAACCAACAGTTCCGGCGTCTTGCCTCACCTGGGAATCACCGGCTTGGCTTGGCACTCTTTTCAAGCGCGTCCTGCATCGCCTTCATCGGGTCGATTTCCTCGACGGCCGGTGCACTGGTATCGTTCTCAGCCGGCGTCACCTCGTTGCCAGGCATCTCGGGCTCGGCCGGTGCGGGTTCGGGTTCCGGCATGCGCAGCAGGTCCATGATTTCCGAATTGCTCAGGCTTTTTTCCTTGACGATGCTGCCGGTCACCAGTGACGGGTAAATCATGATGGAGGCCACCATGATCAGTTGCAGGCAGATGAAGGCGATGGAGCCCTTGTAAATCTCGTTGGTGGTGACGGCCTTGATGTTCTGGCCTGTCACACGGTCCTTGTAGTCCTTTTTGGCCGCCACGCTGCGCAGGTAAAACAGCGCAAAGCCAAACGGCGGCGTCAGGAACGAGGTCTGCAGGTTCATGGCGATGATGACGCCAAACCAGATCATGGCCGCGTCGGGTGTCATGCCCGGAACGAGGCCAGGCAGGATTTTTTCAGCCGCCGGCGCCAGCAACGGAATCACGATGAAGGCGATTTCGAAGAAGTCGATGAACATGCCGAGGATGAACACCAGGATGTTCACGACGATCAGGAAGCCCCAGCCGCCGCCCGGAATGCTGTCAAACAGGTGCTCCACCCAGATGTGGCCGTCCGCGGCATTGAACACGAAGCTGAACACCGTCGAGCCGATCAGGATGAACAGCACGAACGACGCCAGCTTGGCCGTGTTGTCCAGCGCCTGCTTGAGCAGCGACCACGACAGGCGCCTTTTGCCCACGCCCAGGATCAACGCGCCCAGCGCCCCCATGGCGCCGCCTTCGGTGGGCGTGGCCACGCCCAGAAAAATCGTG
>JBBSRS010000336.1:0-3713 GCA_038242795.1 Burkholderiales bacterium | reverse complement strand
GATTTGTCTTCGATGATGCCATCGTCGTGCTGGAAAACACCAGCCGCCACATTGAATCCGGCATGGACCGTTTCAAGGCGGCGCTGCTGGGAGCGCGCGAGGTGGGTTTCACCGTGCTGTCGATCAGCCTGTCGCTGGTGGCGGTGTTCATTCCGCTGCTGTTCATGGGTGGGCAGACCGGCCGGCTGTTCCGCGAATTTGCCGTCACGCTGTCGGCGGCGGTGATGATCTCGCTGGTCATCTCGCTCACCACCACGCCGATGATGTGCGCCTGGCTGCTCAAGCCGCATGCCGACAACAAGCCGCCCGGACGCATTGCGCGGGCTTTTGAAGGCCTGTTCAACCGCCTGCTCAAGGGCTACGAAACCGCGCTGGACTGGGCGCTGTCGGCCAAACTGTTGGTCATGGTGATCCTGCTGGCGGTGATCGGGCTGAATGTTTACCTGTATATCGCCGCACCGAAAGGCTTTTTTCCGCAGCAGGACACCGGCCAGATCAACGGCTTTTTGCGCGCCGACCGCAGCATTTCTTTTCAGGCGATGCAAAGCAAGCTCAAGCAGCTGGTGGACACCATCCGCGCGGACCCGGCGGTCGATACCGTGGTGGGTTTCACCGGGGGCTCGCGCGCTGGCGGCGGCTTCATGTTCATCAACCTCAAGCCGGTGGCGCAGCGCAGCGACTCGGGCCAGGCGGTGATTGCGCGGCTGCGCCCGCAACTTGCCAAGGTCACCGGCGTGGGCATATTCCTCAACCCGGTGCAGGACTTGCGTGGCGGCGGCCGGCAGAGCAATTCCACCTACCAGTACACGCTGAAAAGCGACAACGCCGCCGACCTGAAACGGTGGGCAACGCGGCTGGCCGACCAAATGAAGCTGTCGCCCGAGCTAACCGACGTGGACACCGACCAGGAAGAAAACGGCGTCGAAACCATGGTCACGGTGGACAAGGAAAGCGCCGCACGGCTCGGCGTGAGTTCGCGCGATGTCGACAATGCGCTGTACAACGCCTTCGGCCAGCGCCAGGTGGCCACCATCTACGGCGAGTTGAACCAGTACAAGGTCATCATGCAGGTGGCGCCGCGCTACATCGACAGCCCCGAGGCGCTCAAGGACATCTATGTGCCGGCCAAGAATACGGCGGCTGCCAGCATGGCGGCCGGCGCGACCAGCACAGCCAGCGCAACCAACACACCCAGCGTGAACCCGGCACTGCGCGACCCGTCTGCCGGCCAGGCGCTCAGCACCGGCGTCACCACCATGGTGCCGCTGTCGGCCATTGCCAGCTTCAGCGAAAATTCGGCGGCGGCTTCGATCAGCCATGAAGACGGCGAACTCTCGACCACGATTTCCTACAACCTGGCCCCTGGCAGCACGCTCAGCGATTCGCAAGCCGCCGTCCGGGAATCGGAAGCCGCCATCAGCCTGCCCAACAATGTGCGCGGCAGTTTCTCGGGCACGGCGCTCAGCGCGCAGCAGTCGCAAAATGAGCAACCGCTGTTGATCCTGGCAGCGCTGGTGGTGATTTACATCGTGCTCGGCATCCTCTACGAAAGCCTGATCCATCCGCTGACGGTGATTTCAACACTGCCGTCGGCCGGCGTGGGCGCGATGCTGGCGCTGCTGCTGTTCAAGATGGATCTGTCGATCATTGCGCTGATCGGCATCTTTTTGCTGATCGGCATTGTCAAGAAAAACGCCATCTTGATCATCGACTTTGCGCTGGACGCCGAACGTGCGCGCGGCTTGACGGCCGTGCAGGCGGTACGCGAGGCTTGTTTGCTGCGTTTCCGGCCGATCCTGATGACCACCATGGCCGCCATCCTGGGCGCGCTGCCGCTGGCCATCGGCTTTGGCGAAGGCGCAGAGTTGCGTCGGCCGCTGGGCATCACCATCATTGGCGGACTGATCGCCAGCCAGCTGCTGACGCTGCTGACCACGCCGGTGGTGTATGTGCTGCTCGACAAGCTGCGCCACCGCAGTGCGTCGGAGCGCCATTTGAGCCGCCATTCGCACGATCCAGCAGACATGTCTGATACAGCACCGTATCCTCTTGCTCCCTCTCCCTCTGGGAGAGGGCTGGGGTGAGGGCCAGCGGACGCAAAACTGTCATAAAAATTCTGTGCCTGGTTAAGCACCGCCCCGTAACCGTCGTTCCCGCAAAGGCCGGAATGACGAATTCACAAAGTCGCCCATGCCCTCAAAACTGCCCTTTCATCTGCTGACGGTTGCCGCACTGGTTTTAGCGGTCAGCGGCTGCGCCGTCGGTCCCGATTACCAGCGCCCGTCCACGCCGGACATCAGCGCCTTCAAGGAAGCTGAGGGCTGGGTGCCTGCCGCCCCCGCCGATGCGCTGGAACGCGGCCCGTGGTGGTCACTGTTCGGCGACCCGCTACTCGACCAGCTGGCCGCGCGGGTCGAGGTGTCGAACCAGAACGTCGCCGCCGCCGTGGGCGCTTATGCGCAGGCGCGCGCAGTGGTGCGCGAGCAACGGGCGTCACTGTTCCCCTCGGTCACCCTGAATGGCGGCGCCAACCGCTCGCACAGCAGTTCGGGCAGCAGCGCCACCAGCGTCAGCGGCGGCAGAACGGGCAACAGTTTCAGTGCCAGCATCGGCGCCAGCTGGGAGCCCGATGTCTGGGGCCGGCTGGGCCGCGCGGTGGACAGCGCCTCGGCCAGCGCCCAGGCCAGCGCCGCCGACCTGGCGTCGGCCCGGTTGTCGGCCCAGGGCGAACTGGCCATCAACTACCTGACGCTGCGCCAGGTCGATGCGCAAAAAGCGCTGCTGGAAAACACGCTGACCGGGTTCGAGCGCACGCTGGAGATCACGCAGAATCGCTACACCGCCGGCATTTCGGCCAAGACCGATGTGCTGCAATCGCAAACCCAGCTGGCCAATGCGCAGGCCGACGATGCCGGGCTGGTGCGCCAGCGCGCACAGCTCGAACACGCCATCGCCGTGCTGGTGGGCGAAGCGCCGGGCAACTTTTCGCTCGCGCCGGCCGTGTGGAATCCTCAGGTGCCCGAAGTACCCACCGGCGTGCCGTCCACCCTGCTGCAGCGCCGCCCCGACATTGCTGCGGCTGAGCGCCGCGTGGCTGTGGCCAACGAACAGATCGGCATTGCCAGGGCCGCTTATTACCCCAGCCTGCCGTTGGGTGCGTCGTATGGCTTTGGCGCCAGCCGCGTGGCCGACCTGTTCAGCGCGTCCACCAGTGTCTGGTCACTGGGCCTGTCGGCAGCGCAAACGTTGTTCAACGCCGGCGCCACCACTGCACGGGTCGAAGGCAGCGAAGCTGCGCATGCGCAAGCCGTGGCGCGTTATCGGCAAACCGTGCTGACCGCGTTTCAGGGGGTGGAAGACCAACTGGCGGCCACCCGCGTCCTGCTGACCCAGCAGGATTTACGCCGCCAGGCGTCGCAAGCCGCCGACCAGGTCGAGCAGCAGGTGCTGAACCGCTACCGCAGCGGCCAGGTCAGCTACACCGAAGTCATCACCGCACAGGCCACTGCCCTGAGCGCCCGTCGCGCACTGGTGCAGGCCATGGCCGACCGCCAGACCACGGCCGTGGCGCTGATCCAGTCGCTCGGCGGCGGCTGGCAGGCAGGGCCATGAGTTCTGCTATTTTTTAAACAGCGGCTTGTGCCCGCGCCGCTTGCGACGGATGCCGATTTGATGCACAACGTCCGGGCCAGGCCACCCGCTGGATCCGGCAG
>JBBSRS010000335.1:0-3719 GCA_038242795.1 Burkholderiales bacterium | reverse complement strand
TGGCGCCGATGAATTCAGTGTTCCAGACAATCGCCTCGGTTTCCAGAAAGGACAACGGCAGTGTCACCAGCAAGGCGGCGGTCAGCTGGATGGCATTGGCGGTGCGTACGTCGGTCGGCTGGACAAAGTGCTTCTGGTACAGGGTTCCCACGGTGATGCAACCCAAGGCAAAGAGGGTGCAGCCGAGCGTGAGCGCGGTCACTTCGCTGCCGCTGCCGAATTTGCGCGCCACCACCAGCAGCAAGCCGCCCAGCCCGAGGGCCAGCCCGGCCCACTGGCGGGGCGTGACCTGCGTTTTTGTGGCGGTGGAAGCGCCCGATGCGCCAGCCCATGAAAGCCACAGCGCGGTCAGCACCGGCTGCAAGCCAACGATCAAGGCCGCCAGGCCCGAGCCCATGCCGCTTTTCACCGCCACCCACACGCCGCCAAGGTAACCGGCATGCATCAGCACACCGGTCAGGGCCAGGTGCAGCCACTGCCGGCGCACGCGTGGCCAGCGGGCACGGCTGAAACCGATCCAGACCAAAAAGCAGGCAATGGAAAACGCATAGCGCAGCACCAGAAAGGTCAGCGGCGGCGCGTACGGCAGGCCGAACTTGGCCACGATGAAACCGGTGCTCCAGATCAGCACAAACACGGCGGGCATGGCCCGAATCAGGGGGCTGGAGGGCGGCGTAAGGCTCACAACCGGCTGGCGTCAGGAAGCATTCATTTGGCCCGGGCGCGGATTTCAGGAATTGCTTTTTGCAGGTAATAAACCATGGACCAGACCGTCAGGATGGCCGAAATCCAGATCAGCCAGGTTCCCCAGACCGGGGTGTTGATGACGCCGAACAGGCGGCCGTCGTACAGCAGGAAAGGAATCGCGACCATCTGCACCGTCGTCTTGACCTTGCCGAGCATGTGAACCGCCACGCTGCGCGAGGCGCCGATCTGCGCCATCCATTCGCGCAAGGCCGAAATGGCAATCTCGCGGCCGATGATGATGAGGGCCACGAACACATCGGCCCGTTGCAGATGGACCAGCACCAGCAGCGAGGCGCACACCAAAAACTTATCGGCCACCGGGTCCAGGAAAGCACCAAAGGACGATGTCTGGTTCAACTTGCGTGCCAGGTAGCCGTCAAGCCAGTCGGTCGCGGCAAACACCACGAACATCACCGTGGCGATCAGGTTGCGTTCAGCCGCGGGCATGTCCAGGTAGAAGACTCCCACGATCAGCGGAATCGCAATGATGCGAGTCCAGGTCATTATGGTGGGGATCGTCAGGAACATGTCGCCGATTTTGGCATGAGCGGCAGTCCCACTGCGAAAGCAATTCCGCCATGCGTACTGCAAGCGTCACCGCGATGCGCCGTCAATGCAGCGCCCGGTAGATTTCCTCGGCCAGTTCGGTCGAAATACCATCGACCATGGCGATGTCCTCGACGCTGGCCGACGCGATGCCGCGCACACCGCCAAAGCGCTGCAGCAGGCTGGCGCGCTTTTTCGGGCCAATGCCTGGAATGTCTTCGAGCCGGCTGCCGCCCACGCGCACTTTTGCCCGCTTGGCGCGCATGCCGGTGATGGCGAAGCGGTGCGCCTCGTCGCGAATCTGGGCGATCAGCATCAGTGCGGACGAATCGCGCCCCAAGTAGACCTTTTCCCGGCCATCGGCAAACACCAGTTCTTCCAGCCCCACCTTGCGGCCCTCGCCTTTCTCAACGCCGGCAATCAGCCCCAGGTCCAGCCCGAGTTCGACAAACACCTCGCGCGCCATCGACACCTGGCCCTTGCCGCCGTCGACCAGCACCAGGTCGGGCAGCGTGGCCTCGCCATTGCGCGCCGCCTCGGCCAGCTTGCTGTAGCGCCGCGTCAACACCTGGCGCATGGCGGCATAGTCGTCGCCGGGAGTGATGCCTTCGATGTTGTAGCGGCGGTATTCGCCGTTCTGCATCTTGTGTTCCTTGAACACCACGCACGACGCCTGGGTCGCCTCGCCCGCCGTGTGCGAAATGTCGAAGCACTCGATGCGCAATGCGTCCAGGTTGTCCATCGGCAGTTCCAGCGCTTCGGCCAGTGCCCGGGTGCGGGCCTGTTGCGAGCCCTGCTCGGCCAGCAGCCGCGCCAGTTGCAAGCCGGCATTTTTCTGCGCCATTTCCAGCCAGACGCGGCGCTGCTCGCGTGGCTGGTGGACGGCGGCGACGCGGCTGCCGGTCTGTTCGGCCAGCGCCGCCATCAGGTCCTTGTCGACCGGCTCGCTGACCACCAGCGTGGGCGGAACCGGCACATCGATGTAATGCTGGGCAATGAAGGCTTCCAGGATCAGCGCCTCCAGTGACTTTTCCTTCAGCGCAACTGATGGCGAACCGGGCTCGGTATCCAGCGCGACCACGTCGGCGGCATGCTCCACATGCGTCGGAAAATACGGCCGGTCGCCCAGGTGCCGGCCGCCGCGCACCATCGCCAGGTTGACGCAGGCCTTGCCGCCCTGCACTTTCACCGCCAGGATGTCCACGTCCTTGTCACCGCCAATTTCCATCGACTGCTGGTGCAGGATTTTCGACAGGGCCGACATCTGGTTGCGCAACTCGGCGGCCTGCTCAAACTCCAGCCGGTCCGAATGCACCAGCATTTTCTTTTCCAGCTCACCCAGGATTTCCTGCGTCTGGCCCTGCAGGAACCGCTCGGCATTCGCCGTGTCCAGCGCGTACTGCTCGGGCGACACATGGCCCACGCACGGCGCAGAGCAGCGCTTGATCTGGTACAGCAGGCAGGGCCGCGTGCGGTTGTTGAACACCGTGTCTTCGCAGGTGCGCAGCCTGAACACCTTTTGCAGCAAAAGAATGGTGTCCTTGACGGCCCAGGCGCTGGGGTACGGGCCGAAATAACGGTGCTTTTTCTCGACCGCGCCCCGGTAGTAGGCAATGCGCGGAAAGGCGATGGCCGCCGGCGCGCCGCCCTCGGGCCGGGGCTGGGCGGCGGTCAGCTTGAGGTAGGGATAGCTCTTGTCGTCCCGGAACAGGATGTTGTACTTCGGGTGAAGCGTCTTGATCAGGTTGTTTTCCAGCAGCAGCGCCTCGGCTTCGGAGCGCACCACCGTGGTTTGCATGCGCACGATCTTGGTGATCATGTGGCCGATCCGGGTGCCGCCATGGTTTTTCTGGAAATAGCTGGTGACGCGCTTTTTCAGGTTGCGCGCCTTGCCGACATAGAGCACGCCGCCCTGCTCGTCGTAATAGCGGTAAACACCGGGCAAGGGCGGCAATGCCGCCACTTCGCTGAGCAATTGGGGGTCGAATTCGTGGGTGGGTGTCATGGTGTCAAGGTTGCGCAATGGCCGTATTGTGGACAATCCTTTCATGAATCACCGCCTGCAATGGGACATTTTTTGCAAAGTCATCGACAACCACGGGGATATTGGCGTGTGCTGGCGCCTGGCCGCCGACCTGGCGACGCGCGGCCACCGCGTGCGCTTGTGGGTGGATGACGCTGGCGCGCTGCAATGGATGGCGCCTGGGGGTTTCGACAATGTTCAGGTGATGGCCTGGACACAGCTGCTTGACCTGCATTCAGCGGAACTTGCCGCGCAACCCTGCGATGTACTAATTGAAGCATTCGGATGTGATGCCGCTCCTGAATTCATAGCTGCTTGCGCAATCCAGCAAAGCGCCAGCGGCCTGAAACCCGTATGGATCAACCTCGAATACCTGTCCGCCGAGGCGTATGTCGCGCGTTGC
>JBBSRS010000334.1:0-3726 GCA_038242795.1 Burkholderiales bacterium | reverse complement strand
GCCGCGCAGGGCTGCAGCAGGTTGGCCAGCGTGAAGTAGTCGTACAGCGGCTTGCCGGTGCCGACCAGCGTGGTGCCGCCACGCTTGACGCTCAGGCGGTTGTCGGGTGCCCGCTGGACTTCGGGCTCGGCCACGGCGACGCCGCTGATCAGGCCCTGCGTGTCCTGCTCGGCCGCTGCCAGTGCCGAGCCGGCGCCGTTGGAGACGCTGGAGGCGATCACGATGGTGTTGGACGGCACAAGCTTTTTCAGGTGCGTCACGCCGTCGCGGGCCAGGTCGCCGTATTTTTCATTCAGCACGAAATAGGCGAATTCGACCGACTGCAATGTCCACTTGCCCCAGTCCTTTTCAGGGTTCTGCTGCGAATGCGCGTGCTTGACGGCAAAGCGGTTTGGATTGGCCGCGTTGAAGGCAGCCAGTTCGGCGCCGCTCAGGTCGACAGTGAAATTCGAGTTCTTGCCGGCGGTGGCGGCGTCGGTGCGAACGCCGTTCTGCCCGTTGACGGTGTTGTTCTGCAAGTCGTGGATGCCGGTGCCGGTGCCCTTGTCGGTGTAGGCCACGGCGCAACCGTTTTTCAGGCCCCACTCGCCCGACGAGCCGATGGCGCCATACACGCCGCGCGAGCCGCTGGAAGTGCCGGTGACGATGCAGGCATTGGCCGGGTTGAAGGTCGCGGGCACCTGCACCAGCATGGTGATGTTCTGCTTGCCGGTGCCGTCGTCCGAATAGGCGATGTACTCGGTGCCGGCAATCTTGCCTTCGCTGGTGGTGATGACGCCCTTGGCATCGACGTTCGGGCCGTACAGCGTGCCGTAGCCGCCCGCCGGCGTGATGTCGAGGATGGCGCGGTAGTTGTTGAAGATAGCGAGCTTGCGCAATTCGGCTGCGGTGGGCTTGAGCGGGTCGGCTGGCGTCAGTGCAATCGATGTGGCCGCGCCCAGTCCGGTCTTGCCCAGGCCGGCGGTCAGCAGGTCGTCGCTGCTGCCGTCATAGCTGGCGGTGGTGACGGCGCCCAGGTAGCTGGGCTTGAGGTTGGTGCTCTCGACCGGGTCGCTGCTGCCGCCGCAGGCGCTCAGCGCCAGGACGGCAGCCGCCATCGCGGTCAGCTTCAGGGTGGTGTTCTTGGGTGCAATGCTCATGTCTCGCCTTGTTGTGTTGATTTGTTTGTTTCTCGACTTTTCACGCACGCCTTTTCAAAGCAATCCGGCGCTTGGCGCCAGATCGTCCCTCAGGAATGCGAAGCCTCGGCAGCCCAGACCAAACCCGGGATGACCTGCCAAAGTCAGGTGCATGATGGTCCGTTAGGTCCGGTGTTTCAATTCCGTACGATTACTTACCGGGGTAAGCGAGCTTGACGATCCAATAAAAAAGACGCGGCTCCCTCTGGGTTTATTTCCGCGCAAACCGCCCGTGCCAGCGCCTGGTCGTCCAGCGACAGCGGCCTTTCCAGCCAGGCCGGAAGACTGCGCATTTGCCGCGAGGGGTTCATCGGATGCAATGCCCATGCGCAGCATGGCTTTTCAAGTTCGGGCAAATTTTGCCCATGCACCCTGCGCCAGCCCTTTGCCCTGATGCGGACCGGCGCACCGCCCTGCGCCAGGCCGCACGCGCACTCGCCGCGCTCTCGTTGGCTGCGCCAGGGTGGGCAGGGACGCTGGCGCAACCCCGCCCACCGACACTGCCGCAGGCCATGCCCATGACAGCCCCAATCGACACCCGCCCGATTCCCTCGACCGGTGAGGCGCTGCCGGTCATTGGCTGCGGCACCTACATCGGCTTTGACCTGGCGCCGGGTACGCCCGGCCATGCCGAACTGCCGGGTGTCCTGGCCGCGCTGTTTGCCGCCGGCGGCTCGGTGCTCGACAGCTCGCCGATATACGGCCGCGCCGAGGACACGACCGGCGAGCTGCTGGCCGCCGCCGGCAGCCGCGCCCAGGCCTTCCTCGCGACCAAGGTCTGGACCCGCGGACGCGAGGAAGGCTTGGCGCAGATGGCGCAGTCGTTTGCCCGCCTGCGCACACAACGCATCGACCTGATGCAGGTGCACAACCTGGTGGACTGGCGCGTGCAGCTGGCTTCGGTGCGCCGCTTGCAGGACGCCGGGCGCGTGCGCTATGCCGGCATCACCCACTACACCGCGTCGGCCTATGGCGAAGTCGAGGCGGTGCTGCGGGCGGAAAAGCTCGATGTCCTGCAGATCAACTATGCGCTGGACGACCGCGCCGCGGCCGAACGCCTGCTGCCGCTGGCGCAGGAACGCGGCGTGGCGGTGCTGGTCAACCAGCCTTTTGGGGGCGGCGGCCTGCTGCGGCGTCTGGCCGGCAAGCCGCTGCCCGGCTGGGCAACGGACATCGGCTGCACCAGCTGGGCGCAGGTGCTGCTGAAATTCGTGCTGAGCCACCCGGCCGTGACCTGTGCGATTCCCGGCACCGGCCGGCCCGCGCACATGCAGGACAACCTGGCGGCGGGCCGGGGTGCACTGCCGGATGCAGCGTTCTGGCGCCGGCATGGGGATTTGCCGGGACTGTGACAGCCCCAACGCCCGGCCTGCGTCCGGGACACGGCATCCGCCCTTTTCAGCACCTGCGGCAGCGCAGCCGTGTCAAGCCGCCCACACCAGTTTTTGGATCAAAATGCTTTTTGCGTATGCCTGACGTACGTTGACAGCTATCAATTTAGCAGTGAACCGGCCAAATGCCTTGCGGGTGTGGCTGTCTGGCAGGGGGATGCTGCCCTAGGGCCTCTTGAAAAGCTTTTTCGCAATCTGGTCGCTTTTTTCCTTGGTCTTGCGATCAACCGTTTCCTGCTCTGACGGGCTGGTGGCGGCCTGCGTGCAGCGCGCCGACACGCGCCGGAAATTCTTGCCGCAGTTTTGCGCCATGCGCTTGGCTTCGTCCCAGCCCTGCGCCTCGCCGTAAAAACGGATGGCATCGGGCCAGGCTTCCTCGGCATTCTGGAAGTAGCCCAGGCCCTTGTCCATCACCTTTTTGGCAGCGGCGGTTTGCCGGCCCTCCTGAAGCCGCTTGCTGCGTTCCTGGTAGGTTTTCCAGGCGCGGTCCGGCTCGGACAGAAAGTTCGCTTCCAGCACCTGGCCGGGGTCCGATTTCTGCCGGCCCGCCAGCGCGGGCTGTTCGTTGAGCACGGTGTACAGCGCAAACAGGGGCACGGCATGCGTGGCAGTCGGACCCGTCGCCGACTTTCTGGCCAGCTCCAGGGATTTCGGATCCCGGGGGGCGTTGATGGCCTTGAAGGCCAGCGCGTAATTGGCCAGGAGGGCGGCCGTGCGCTTGTCCTGCAGGGCCCTTTGCAAGGGCTTCGTCACCGGCTCCTGGCTGACCTGAAGCTCCGGAAACGGCGCGACCGCCACACCCAGCGCATCGATTCTTTCCTCGGTCGGCGGGTGTTCGCTGCGCACCTTTGCCGCCACCTTGTTGATGTCTAAGGCCATCTGCTGCAGGGCAGCATTCAGGTTGCCGCTGAATTCGCCGCTCGACTGGGCGAACGACTGGCTCACTGCGTTGTTGCCGGACCTGGGGTTCTGCTTGGCGGCGTGGTCCATGGCTTGAAGCTTGATGGTCTTGAGCATCTGCTCGTTCTTGCCTTTTTCGCGCTGGTCGTTGTCCTCTTCCCAGCTGGCCTGGCGTTCCAGAAAAGCCTTCATGCCGTGCTCGTAGGAATAGCCCAGTTTCAGGCTGACGTTGAGGCCGAAGGTGTCGGCGGCGCTTT
>JBBSRS010000333.1:0-3729 GCA_038242795.1 Burkholderiales bacterium | reverse complement strand
CCTCCTTACCCTTTTTCCTTTTTATGCGCCTGAAAATCAGCCAGCTGGGCAAGCGTTATGGTGACGCCGCCGTCTTCAGCAATGTCTCGCTGGACGTGGCACCGGGCGAATTCGTCGCGATTGTGGGCGAATCGGGCGTTGGCAAATCGACCCTGCTCAACTGCATGGCGGGGCTGGACAGCTGGGACCAAGGCTCGGTCGTGCTGAATGGCGCTGACCTGGGCGCGATGAACGACGACCAGCGCGCACTGTTGCGCCGCCGCCAGGTCGGCTTCGTCTTTCAGGCTTTTCATGTGTTGCCGCATCTGGACGTGGCACAAAACGTCGCCCTGCCTTTGCTGCTGCTGGGCGAGCCGGACGACGCGCGGGTCGAATTGCTGCTCGAAGCCGTGGGCCTGGGCGGCCTGGGTAAGCGCCTGCCGCAGCAACTGAGCGGCGGGCAGTTGCAGCGGGTGGCGATTGCGCGGGCGCTGATCCACCGCCCCGGACTGCTGCTGGCCGACGAGCCCACCGGCAACCTGGACCCGACCACCGCCGCCAGGGTCATGGATGCACTGGTGGCGCAAACCCGCGAGCATGGCGCGGCGATGGTGCTGGTGACGCACTCGGCTGCGGCGGCTGCGCGTGCCGACCGGGTGCTGCACCTGAGCGCCAACGGCATCCAGCCCTGAGGGCCGGGCCAGGCGTTGCAGTGCTCTGGCAAAAAACCGAACTATTTTTTCTATTTTTTGGGCCAACGACATCCGTTGTCAGGCGATTTTTGTAAGCTAGTGTTACTTCGGCGAAAAATCACCAAAGTCCTTGCTTCTAGAGCGCCCACCGGAGTCAGAAATGCCCCTGAACATCGCCCCTCAGCCCCAGCGCCCCACCTCCTTGATCGCCAGCATGAGTCGCCTGGCGACAGACCATTCCTGGGGTTTGCGCCGGGACAGCCGGTATTTTCTTGTGGACGAAGCGATCTCGGTCGTCCACATCGTTTCCGAGCCACTGGATGATTTCAGCCGGGTTTTCCGCAACCTGCCCGTCCGGCAGCAGCGCGCAGTCCAAATTCAGGCAAAGGGCAGCACGCCGGTTCGGGTGGCGTATTCGGTGTCGCCCCTGACGGCCAACGGCAAGCCCGCCGGGGCCGTCGTCCGGTTTTCTGACCTCACTGAAAGCCAGCGCCAGCAGTCTGAGCGCCAGCGCCTTGTTGACGCATTGCAGCTCGCCCAGGATGGCCTGCAAGCCTTGCGCAGCTGCAAGGAACGCTACCGCAGCCTGTTTGAATCGATGGACCAGGGGTTTTGCGTCATTGAAATGCTGTTCGACGCGGCCGGTACGCCGCTTGACTGCTGGTTCGTGGAAACCAACGCCATGTTCGAGCAGCAAACCGGCATTGCCGGCGTTCAGGGCCAAACAGCGCACATGCTTTTTCCCGAACAGGACAGTTTCTGGGCAATCGCCTGCGGCCGGGTGGTGCTGACTGGCGAACCGGTCCGCTTTGACACTGAAGTCCATTCCCTGAAGCGCTGGTTCGAGGTGTACGCCTGTCCACTGGACAGCTCGGGCAGACCCGGCAGCCACATGGTGGTTGCGTTGTTCAGGGACATCACCAACCGCAGGCAGGCCGACGCAGCGTTGCGCCAGCTGGCCGCGGAGCTGGCCGAAGCCGACCGCTGCAAGACCGAATTCATGGCCACGCTGGCGCATGAACTCAGGCATCCGCTGGCACCGATCAGAAGCGCCGTGGGCCTCTTGCGCACAGGCGGCAACAGCCCGGCGGACAAAGAAAAGATGCTTGACATGATGGACCGGCAGGTCAGCCAGATGGCGCGCCTGATCGACGACCTGATGGATGTGGCGCGCATCAATGGCGGCCAGGTGAAACTCCAGAAGCAACGGGTGACCCTGCACAGCATCGTCTCGCATGCGATTGAAACCAGCCTGCCGCTGATTGAAGCCGGGCGCCATGCGCTGACGGTTCAAATGCCCGACATCTGCCTGGAAATTGATGTCGACCCGGCACGCATGACCCAGGTGGTGGTGAATCTGCTGAACAACGCGGCCAAGTACACGCCGGCTGGCGGCCGCATCGACATTGCAGCGCGCCAGGAAAGCAATGAAGCGGTTTTCTGGGTCAGCGACAACGGCGTCGGCATTGCGCAAGCGTCGCTGGCCACGCTGTTTGAGCTGTACCAGCAGGTCGAAAAAAACATGAATTTGGCGCAAGGCGGGATGGGCATCGGGCTGGCGCTGGTGCGCCGTCTGGTGGAAATGCACGGCGGCACGGTTGAAGGCGTAAGTGGCGGCGTGGGTCAGGGCAGCACATTTACCGTGCATTTGCCATTGGCCAGCAACGCTCTCAAAGCCTTGCCCGATGCATTTCCCACGCCGCAGCCCACCCCCGCCGACCCGGCGACAGCCCGGGCGCTGCGCATTCTGGTGGTGGACGACCATGCCGATGCAGCCACCACCATGGCAGCGCTGCTGGAAATCAACGGCCACACGACCCAGGTGGCGCACAACGGCCAGCAGGCGCTGAAAATCGCCGGCGAGTTCAGGCCCGAAGTGGTTTTTCTCGACATTGACATGCCCGGCATGAATGGCTACGAAACCGCACAAGCCCTGCGCAACATGCCAGCGCTGACGCACACCGTTCTGGTGGCCTTGACAGGCTGGAATGGCAGCCGTGAAAAGGCCCGGTCCAAAACCGCCGGCTTCGACCACCATCTGGCCAAACCCGCAGGGCTGGCGACGCTCAACGCACTGTTGTCAACAATCGCCGCCACCTTGAAGTGATGGCGCCCAAAAAAGTGCCCGCAGACAAGCCGGTTTCCAGATTCACCTTCATTTCCAAAGGTTTTCATCATGTCCTTGGGCCGTTTTTTGTTCAATGGAGTGGCAGCGTCTGCGGTGGTCTTGGTGGTGGCGCTGTTCACGGTGGGCCTGCTGAAAACCGCCGTTGAACTGATCCGCGACCGACGCTGGAATTTTTTCTTCGGCGAGACGCGCCTTGCGTGAGCAGGCGGACAAAGGGCGTCGCGCGGCACAATCTGCCCATGTGGGCATTACTTAAAACCTTTTCCTGGCAGGAACTCCGCCACCACCCGTGGCGCAGCGTGGCCGCGGTCGTGGCGGTGATGCTGGGCGTGGCATTGGCGTTTTCCGTTCACCTGATCAACGCCTCGGCGCTCAGCGAGTTCTCGCAGGCGGTGCGCGCGGTCAACGGCCAGCCCGACCTGGAACTGCGGGCCGTGCAGGGCAGCTTTGACGAAAGCCTGTACGCGCGCGTCGCCAACCATCCGCAGGTGGCCATGGCCAGCCCGGTGCTCGAACTGTCGACCTATGCGCTGGATGAAAACGGCGACCGCACCAAACGCCAGGCCTTGCGCATCCTCGGCGTCGATGCGCTGGCCGTGGCGTCGGTGGCGCCCGGCCTGATGCCCGTGCCGGCGAAGGACGCAGACCGGATGGCGCTGTTCGCCCCCGCCACGGTGTTCCTCAACCCGGCGGCGCGCCGGGTGTTTGCCAGCAACCGCCTGCAGTTGCAGGACGGCCTGCAGCTGCGCGGCGTCAGCGTGGCGGGCACGGTGAATGCCGGCGGCGGACCGCTGGCGGTGATGGACATTGGCGCTGCGCAAGACCTGTTTGGCCGGAGCGGCCAGCTGTCGCGCATCGACGTGCGGCTTCGGGCAGGCGCTGACACGGCCCGCTTCATCGACAGCCTGCGGCTGCCGGCGGGCATCACGG
>JBBSRS010000332.1:0-3734 GCA_038242795.1 Burkholderiales bacterium | reverse complement strand
GGTGCAGACCCGGCTTGAAATCCAGAAGCTGCACCGCGAACTCGGCATCACGTCCCTTTTCGTCACGCATGACCAGGTCGAAGCCATGACGCTGGCCCAGCGCATGATGGTGATGAACGCCGGCCGCATGGAGCAGTTCGGCACGCCGGAAGAGGTGTACAACCGACCCGCCACCACCTTCGTCGCCAGCTTCATGGGATCGCCGCCGATGAACCTGCTCAAAAATGCACCAAATTCTGACTTTGGTGGTCCGGCAGGCGCGATTCTGGGCATTCGTCCCGAGCATTTGCAGGTTGGCAGCACCGGCTGGCCGGTAAAAGTCGAAACCATCGAAATGCTGGGCGCCGAACGCCTGCTGTATTGCCGCCTGGGCGACGAGTTCCTGATCGTGCGCACTGACGAAAGCCTGTCGTCCGCGCCGACGATTGGCGCCACATTGCATGTCACCCCGCGTGCCGACCGGCTGCACTGGTTCGACACCGCCACCGGACAGCGCCTGTGACCAACTCAGACGCCAGCAGCCCAGCCCACCCAGTAACCGGGCGCGTTTCCCCTCTCCCCGCCCCGGACCAGCCCGGGCCGCAGGACCGGCTTTGCCGGACTGCAGGCGCAGCGGCCCCCTCGGGGGGCAGCGAACCACACGCAGTGGGAAGCGTGGGGGCCAGCTGGCCTTATCCGTTCTGGATCGCCCACCGGGGTGCCGGCAAGCTGGCGCCTGAAAACACGCTCGCCGCCTTTCGCCTGGGCGCGCAGCATGGCTACCGGATGTTCGAATGCGATGCCAAGCTCAGCGCCGACGGCGTGCCTTTTCTGATGCACGACGCCACGCTCATCCGCACGACCAATGCCGCAGAAAAGCTGGAGGCCGGAGCCAGCACGACAGGCGGCGCCCATGACTGGGCCGGGTTGTCGCAACTCGACGCCGGCAGCTGGCATTCGCGCGCTTTTGCCGGCGAGCCGCTGCCGACGCTGGAAAACATCGCCCGCTTTTGCCGCGCCAATGGCTGTGCGTTGAACATCGAGATCAAGCCGACGCCCGGCACCGAGCGCCGCACCGGCGAGGTGGTGGCAGCGCATGCCGCGCCGCTGTGGCAAGGGGCAAGCGTTTTGCCGCTGCTGACGTCTTTTTCACAGCATGCACTGCAAGGTGCACGCGACACCGCGCCTGGCTTACCGCTCGGCCTGCTGCTGGACACGCTGCCTGACGGCTGGCTGCAAGATGCGGTGGCACTGGGCTGCGTTGCAGTGGTCTGCAACCACACCTTGTGGAACAGTGCCCGTGTTGAAGCTGTTCATGAATCGGGTTTGCGCGCCTTGAGCTACACCGTGAACGACGAGGCAGTCGCCCGGCGTCTGATGGAACTGGGCACCGACGGCATCATCACCGACCGGGTGGATCTGTTCAGTCCGGCCTGAGGGAAGTGTTGGTTTATTGACCTGGATCAACAAACCGGTTGTTTGCCTTGCAGGAGGCAATCTGGCGCTAGCGCTTCCAGCCGCCCAGCTGGCACCACTGGCTGGCCGCCATGGCCAGCACCAGCAGCACATACGTCAGCATCTTGCCGTCATGGCCCAGCAGGACCAGGCCAGCAACCAGCACCACGGCCCCCGCTATAAAATTAATAGCTACTTGCGCCCACCAGGCATGCGCAACAGACTTCTTTGACATAAAAAATCCGGGAAACAGACGGGCACACGTCCCCAGCAACAAGGCGATCAGCGCAGCAGGCGCCAGGAGGTTGAGCAGGTGCCCGGCAAGGAGATAAGCAGTCATGGCAATCTGTCGGAATGGAGGGTGGCGCGCCAGAAGCGGACGATGGAAACGGGCAAAAGGAGATTGTGCCCGCACGCCCGGTGCCCATCACTTCAATTTTATAATCAGCCCATGTCAGTCTGGGCCCTGGGGCTAAACCATCACACCGCACCGCTGGATTTGCGCGGTCGCTTCGCATTTGCCCTTGACCAGGTCGAACCCACCCTGCGCGGCCTGCGTGCCTCCATGGCACGCCAGCCCGAGGCCACGCTGCTGTCCACCTGCAACCGCACCGAGATCTATTGCGCCGGCGACGCCAACGACCTGGACAGCACCATGGAATGGCTGGCGCACAACGGCGGCGTATCACCCGCCCTGCTGCGCGCCCATGCCTACACGCTGCACGACGACCAGGCCGCGCGCCATGCTTTCCGCGTCGCCAGCGGACTCGATTCGATGGTGCTGGGCGAGCCGCAGATCCTGGGCCAGATGAAGGATGCGGTGCGCGCGGCCGAAGGCGCCGGCGCCATGGGCTCCACGCTGCACCAGCTGTTCCAGCGTTCCTTCGCCGTCGCCAAGGAAGTGCGCACCAGCACCGAGATCGGCGCGCACAGCATCAGCATGGCCGCGGCCGCCGTGCGGCTGGCCGGTCAGCTGTTTGAAGACCTGGCCGACATCAAGGTGCTGTTTGTCGGCGCCGGCGAAATGATCGACCTGGCGGCCACCCACTTTGCCGCCAAAAATCCCAAGGCCATGGCGATTGCCAACCGCTCCCTGGCGCGTGGCGAAAAGCTTGCCAGCCGCTTTGGCGCGGAGGTGATGCGGCTGGGCGACCTGCCCGCCCGGCTGCATGAATTCGACGCCGTCGTCAGCTGCACTGCCAGCACCCTGCCGATCATCGGCCTGGGCGCGGTCGAGCGCGCCCTCAAGCAGCGCAGGTACCGGCCGATGTTCATGGTCGATCTGGCGGTGCCGCGCGACATCGAGCCCGAAGTCAAGGCGCTGTCCGACGTCTACCTCTACACCGTCGATGACCTGGCGCATGTCGTGCAGACCGGCCGCGACAGCCGTCAGGCGGCGGTGGCCGAAGCCGAGGTCATCATCGACGCGGGCGTGCAGAATTTCATGCACTGGCTGGACCAGCGCGGCAGCGTGCCGCTGATCCAGCAACTCAATGCGCAAGCGGATACGTGGCGCGCGCTGGAGATCGGGCGGGCCAAAAAACTGCTGGCCCGGGGCGAATCGATCGAGGAAGTGCTCGAAGCCATGAGCCGGGGCCTGACGCAAAAAATGCTGCACGGTGCCATGGCCGAGCTGCATGCGGGCGATGCCACCAGCCGCGAAGCCACGGCGCGTACCGTGTCCAAGCTGTTTTTGCGCGGCCAGACGCCGCGCTCCGCAGCACAACGCAAAGAGCGTTAGCGTCGTCATTCCTTGACACTGCAGCCGCCGCCCAGGCATGCTGCGCCCTCCTCCCGGCACCCCGGCCATCTGCCGGAAGCCTCTCCTGATGCTTTCTAGCCACTGCCCATGAAACCTTTTCTCCGCCAGACCCTCGACCGCCAGCTTTTGCGGCTGCACGAACTGGACGCCCTGCTGTCCGCCAGCGACGTGGTCAGCGACCTGAACCGCTTTCGCACCCTGACCCGCGAACATGCCGAAGCCAGCGTGGTGGCCGAACAGTACAACCGCCTCACCCGCCGCGAAGCCGACCTGGACAGCGCCGAAAGCATGCGGGCCGAAGCCAAAGACGACCCCGACATGGCGGCCATGGCCGAGGAAGAAATCGAGGCCGCGAAAACCGACATCGCCCACATCGACGAAGCGCTGCAATTGATGCTGATTCCGAAAGACCCGGACGACAAGCGCGCGGCTTTCATTGAAATACGCGCCGGCGCCGGGGGTGACGAGTCGGCATTGTTTGCGGCCGACCTGTTCCGCCTGTACACCCGCTTTGCCGAGCGCAAGCGCTGGCAGGTCG
>JBBSRS010000331.1:0-3741 GCA_038242795.1 Burkholderiales bacterium | reverse complement strand
TGCGCGCGCCAGGCCGCGCACATAGCTCAGCGGCTGCACGCCGCCGCCGCGCGGGTCCATCCAGCCGCCCAGGTATTTGTCGGTGCCCAGCAGCCGGGCGGTTTCGGCCCGGTCAAGCAGCTTGGCGCCCACGCCCTGCGCATTCCAGTCGCGCACGCGCCGCTCAGCCATCTTGAGCGCATCCGCCGTGTGCGAACCCTGAATCCAGCCACGGCGCACCTGCGGCACGTCCATCTGGTGCTTGTCGATCAGGTTGAAAACGGCATCGACGGTGCTGGCGGCGAAATCGACCAGCCGCTGCCCTTTTTCGGGTCCGAACATGGCCAGCAACTCGCTCGGGTCGAACTTCATTCCGGGAATGACCTGTCCGCCATTGCGGCCCGAGCCGCCAAAACCGATCTCACGCGCTTCCAGCACCACGACGCGAACGCCGCGCTCCGCCAGGTGCAGCGCCGTGCTCAAGCCGCAATAGCCCGCGCCGATGATGACCACGTCGGCTTTGACATCGCTTTGCAACGGGGTGGTGTCAGGGGCCGGTGCCGCCGTAGCGGCCCACAGCGACGGGCTCAGGGGAAAAAATTCCTGTGACATGTTGGTGCTTTACATGGGGTGAAGAACACGCCGCAGGAAGTCCTGCGTCCGCGGGTTTTGGGGGTTGTTCAGAACCTCTGCGGACGGTCCCTGCTCGACGATGACGCCGCCGTCGATAAAAATCACCCGGTCGGCCACCTCGCGGGCAAACTGCATCTCGTGCGTGACCACCACCATCGTCATGCCGGCTTCGGCCAGTTTGCGCATCACGCTGAGCACCTCGCCCACCAGTTCAGGGTCCAGTGCCGACGTCGGTTCGTCGCACCGGATCGCTTCGGGCTGCATGGCCAGCGCGCGCGCGATGGCCACACGTTGCTGCTGGCCACCTGACAGCTGCGGGGGATGCACGTTTTCCTTTTCTGCAAGCCCCACGCTTTCGAGCAGTTCGCGCGCCCGCGCAGTGGCGATTTCGCGCTTTTCGCCCTTGACGTAGATTGGCCCCTCGATCACGTTTTCGAGCACCGTGCGGTGCGGGAACAGATTGAAGCGCTGAAAGACCATCGCCACTTCGGTGCGGATGGCCTTGATGGACGCCGCCTGGTTGTCCACCCGCTGGCCGTGAATCTCGACACTGCCGCCGCTGTAGCTTTCCAGCCCGTTGATGCAGCGCAGGATGGTCGATTTGCCCGAGCCTGAAGGCCCGATGATGCACACCACTTCACCTTTGAGGACGCTGGCATTGATGCCCTTGAGCACCTGGTGCGTTCCGTAGAATTTTTCCAGTTCGCGTATTTCAATCATTTCCTGTTCTTCTTTTCAAGATGGCGTACCAGCAAGATCAGTGGCACGCACATGACCAGATAGATCAGCGCGACCAGCGTGAACACGGTCGCGTTCTGGAAGGTGGAGGTGGCGATCAGCTTGCCCTGCAAGGCCAGCTCGGCGACGGTGATCGTCGAGGCTTGCGACGAGTCCTTGAGCATCATGATCATGATGTTGCCGTAGGGCGGAAGTATGATTTGACGGCCTGCGGCAGCACCACCCGCCGCATCATCAGCCCCCAGCCCATGCCCATGGCCCGGGCGGCTTCCAACTGGCCAGAATCCACGGCTTCAATCCCTGCGCGGAAATTCTCGGCCTGGTAGGCCGAGTAGGCAATGCCCAGCCCCAGAATGCCGGCTTCTAGCGCCGAGAGCGAAATGCCGACATCGGGCATCACAAAATACAGGAAGAACAGGATCACGATGATCGGAATGCCGCGCACCAGATTGATGATCAGGGCGCTCAGATTGGCCAGCAGGGGAATGCCGGAAACCCGCATGATGGCCCACACCAGGCCCAGGAGGGTTGACAGCACCAGGGAGCCCAGCGTCACCAAAATGGTAAGCCAGGCGCCCTTCAGCAAGATGGGCATGAACTCCCGGGCATGTTGCAGGAACTGAAGCATGGGTAATCTTTTTCGGTAATGGCGCTTTGGGGTTCAGCCAGGAATCACAGGCCCCACTTTTTCAGGATGTCGTCGATGACGCCATTGCCCTTGAGCTTGGTCAGCGCTGTATTGATCTTGCCCATCAGCTCGGTGTCGCCCTTGCGGGTGGCCATGCCGATGCTGTTCACCATGGTCGCCTTGAACGTCGTGACCATGCGCAGGTTGGGAAACTGGCCTTTGGCAACTGCAAAGGCGGCGATCGGGTAATCCAGCACGCCTGCGTCGATGCGCCCTGCATTGGCGTCGCGCATCAGGTCAGAAGTTGTTTCATAGAGCTTGACTTCGGAAAACAAGCCGCTTTTTTGCAAGGGCTCGACAAAAGCCGTCCCCACCTGAACCCCTACGCGTTTGCCCTTGAGATCGGCCATGTTCTGGTAGCCGACGGTGTCCTGCTTCAAAACGACAATACCTTCGCCATAGCTGTAGATCGGCAGGGAAAAATCCACCACTTCCTGACGTGTGGGCGTGATGAACATGGCGGCAGAAATCATGTCGATGCGCTTGGAGGTAAGCGAAGCAATCAGGGCTGAAAACTGCATCGGCTCGATCTGCACGCCGAAACCGGCTTCCTTGCCAACCGCATTGACGATGTCGACCATCACGCCATCAATGGTGTTGGTCTTGGTGTCCAGAAAGGTGAACGGTATGCCGGTCGGCGTTGAGCCTACCTTCAAAACCGTCTGGGCGGATGCGGTGCCCGCCAGGGAAAGCGAAAAGGTCACAAGAAGGGCAGATGCGAGCGTTGCGAGTTTCATGGTGCGTTTCCTTTTTTCTGTCAGGTAAAAATCAAACCGCTGTTGCAAGTGGGCCAGCCCTGGCGGCGTTTCATGGGATGGCCTTGAGAGGACGGGCTACTTGATGGCGCAGGAAATGGCCCAGAGCACCGTGGTGACCGAAGGGCCTGGGTTGCGCCAGCGGCGCGGTGTCACGCCGTCATAGCAAAAGCTGTCGCCCCCCTGAAGACGGTGAAGATGGTCCTGGATGAACAGTTCAAGCTGGCCTTCGACCACATAGCCGACCTGCTCGCCCTTGTAGGTGAAAAACAGTGCATCGCCGGTGGAGCCACCCGGCTCGATCACCGCCCGGTAAAGATCAACGCCACCGGTTGATCCGGGCGGCGTCAGCTTTTCCTTGTGGATGCCCTTGTCGCCCAGGTCGATGCGCTGGTGCTTTCCGGCGCGCACCACGGCACGCTCCGAGGCGTCGGCGTTCTGGTTGTGCTGGGTGTTCCGGATCAGCGTTTCCAGCGGCAGTTGCAGCTCGTTGGACAGCGCTTCAAGCGTTCGCAGCGAAATGGAACGCAATCCACGTTCGATCTGGCTGAGCAGGCTCACCGAAATGCCGCAACCCTGCGCCACCTGTTGCAAAGGCCGTTTCAGCGCTTTTCTGCGATGGCGCACCTGCTCTCCCAGCCAGAGGTCAATCACCGAGTTGATTCGCTGCGCCGGCATCTCGGGCGACACAGATGCGTCGTTCCATGATTCGGTCTGTTTGAGAGCGATGGTGGCAGGTGAAGGAGGAAGCTCTGTCATGTGTAAATGTGTTAAATTTTTACTTCTGTGTAATTTTCACATCGAATCAGTCGGGCCAGTCTAGACAGGGATGGACTGATTTCCATTAGGGCGAACCCTTGCCGTGGGTCTTGGCAGCCTGGATTTCATCGACTTTCGGAGTAAAAAAAGATTTTCTTCAGACGTTGGCCTGCAATGCTGTGAAACGGA
>JBBSRS010000330.1:0-3742 GCA_038242795.1 Burkholderiales bacterium | reverse complement strand
GCACTTTTGCGCTTTGGAACGGCCCGGCGTTGCGCAAGCCCGGTTTGCCGCGTCCCGGCGCGCGCATCTGGCGACGTTCGCGTGAATAGGCATCGGCCTTTTGCCAGGCGGCATCGAGCAGGCCGATGCCCTGCAGCGCCACATGCAGGCGCGCGGCGTTCATCATCACGAACATGGCGTTCAGGCCGCGCCCGGGCTCGCCAATGATCCAGCCGGTCGCCTCGTCAAAGCGCATCACGCAGGTCGGGCTGCCGTGCAGGCCCATTTTTTCTTCAATGCGCTCGCAATGCACCGCGCTGCGCGCGCCGTCGGGCATGAATTTGGGAACCAGGAACAGAGACAACCCTTTGGGGCCGGGCGGTGCATCGGGCAGGCGTGCCAGCACCAGATGCACGATGTTGTCGCTCAGGTCGTGTTCGCCGCCCGAGATGAAAATCTTGGTGCCTGAAATCTGGTAGCTTGCGTCACTTTGCACAACCGCTTTCGTGCGCGCCAGACCCAGGTCGCTGCCGGCGTGCGGCTCGGTCAGGCACATGGTCGCCAGCCATTCGCCGGAGGCTACTTTTTCAAGGTAAAGCGCTTTCAGCGCGTCACTGCCATGGTGCTTGATGCATTCATAAGCGCCATGCAGCAGGCCGGGTGCCATGGTCCAGCCGTGGTTGGCGGCACTGAGCATTTCATACAGCATGGCTTCCAGCACGGCGGGCAGTCCCTGGCCGCCATCTTCAGGCGCTGCCGCCAGCGCCGGCCAGCCAGCTTGCCAGAAGGCCTGATAAGCGCCGCGAAAGCCCGGCGGCATGGTGACGTCTCCAGCATCCCAGCGTGCACCGATTTCATCGCCGTCCCGGTTCAGCGGCGCGACCACTTCGCGCGCAAACTTGCCGGCCTCGTCCAGCACTTGCTGCATCAGGGCCGGGTCAACGTCGGCAAAGCCGGGCAAGGCCTGCAATTGCGCCGGGGCCTGCAACACCTGCGAAAGGATGAAGTTCATGTCAACGATGGGGGGCTGATAAGTGTTCATAATCGCTATTAAACAAGTAGCTGAAGACGCTTGCTGAACATGCGCAAGAGGGCTAATTCGTTAAAAAATTGATACTGATGCCCGGCTGGTGCCGTTGATGCGTTCTCCGGCTCGGGGTTCGGCGGTGAAGCCTGTTTTAGAGCCATCAAAGGTCATCCAGTCCCGCAAACCCTTTTCATCCGGCCCCATTCGCCCCTTGACAGTAAACGGGCGTGCAGGGCTGCGGCAAGCTCCCGTCGTGCTGACTAGAACGTATGGTTGATGCCCACCATCGTCCCGGTTTGCGATCCACCCAGTGCCGGGTTGCTGCCGGCGGCACCGCCGCTGACCGACACGTTGGCGAGGCTGTCATTGCGAATCGTGCCGATCTGGGCGTACAAGGTCGTGCGTTTCGACAGTTTGTACAGCGCCCGGGCGGCCAGCAGGGTGGAGTCGTAGTTGTCGACATTTTTATAGCTGAGCCTGGCAAGCGTGCCGTCAATCGTCCAGGCCGAAGACAGGGGATACGCTGCACCGATATACCAGAGGTCGCTTCTGGGCCGCGCTGCGTTGCCGTCGTTGTTGCGGCGAATGACACCGGCGCCGACCTTTGCGCCAGCCATCTTCACATAGCCATTGAGCATCAGGCGGTCGTCCGATTTCGAACTGCTGTTCAAGCCCGCAAACACCGCATCCGGTGCAGGGCCAAGTGTGCGGCCATTCATCGTGTCGTAGGCCACTGCGGCGCCCCAGCTGCTGGTGTCGTATTTCACCAGGGCCGACCACTCGCGGCAGGCTTTTGCGTCGGGGGCGCTTTCACCGGCGCAATTGGCCCCGGCAGGCGAAGGGCCGGCATTGACCGTGTCGCGGCCGGCGCTGTAGGTTGCGCCCACGGTGAAGTCGCTGAATTTGCCCTTGTAGGCAATCGAGTTGTCGATGCGCGAATTCGGGATGTAGCTGTCCAGCGAACCCAGGCCGTAGATGCTCGGCCCGACGATGTCCGAATCAAGCAGCGACCAGAACAGCATTGTCCACTGGCGGCCCACGGTCACAGCGCCCCAGTCACCGCTCAGACCCACGGTTGACTGCCGGCCCAACAAGCGGCCACCTTGCCCGGAAGCGCCGGTGTCGGGGGCAAAACCCATTTCAAGCGTGTAAATGGCGCTCAGGCCTGGACCCAGGTCTTCCTTGCCGCGCAGGCCCAGGCGCGAGGGCAAAATGCCGGTGTTCGACGGCATGCGGTTGAGTTGGCCGACTGAGGCAACATGGCTCACCGACTCGATACCGGCGTCGACCATGCCGTAAAGGGTGACGCTTTGCGCTTGAACTGCGCCTGTGGCGACCAGTCCGGTCAGTGCAAGGAAGGATGAAAGTTTCATGGTTGCCTCGTTTTTCTGTTGGAATGATGAAATATCGACCAGGCTTTTCCGGAAGCAGTCTTGCTTCCCGGCTATGGAATCTTTCAGCGAACTCACCTGTTTTCAGAAAATTCCTGGTCTTGTATGGCTGAAATCCGGGTGCCCGTCAGAACTGGCGTGAAGTGATTGAAAACGTGTGTCGATGCATTCGAAAAGCGTTAAATCTGGCGTGCGTCTGCTGTGGGCAGCAGCGCTTCCTTTTTGCGGGCCGCGCCCAAATAGGTGTCGATCACGCGCGGGTCTTCGGCCAGGTCGGCGGCGCGGCCGTGCAGGCTGAACTCGCCCATTTCCAGCACATAGCCATAGTCGGCCACGGCCAGCGCGGCGCGGGCGTTTTGCTCGACCAGAACGATGGTCACGCCGGTCTTGCGCAGCTCGGTGATGATGGAAAAAATCTCGCGCACCACCAGCGGTGCCAGGCCCAGGCTGGGCTCATCAAGCATCAACAGGCTGGGGCGCGACATCAGCGAACGGCCCACCGCCAGCATCTGCCGCTCGCCGCCCGAGAGCGTTCCGGCCAGCTGCAGCCGGCGCTCTTTCAGGCGCGGAAACAGGTCATAGACATCGGCCAGCCGGTCGCGCCACCGGGCGTTGCCCAGCCGCATCTGGCGAAAGCCGCCCAGCACCAGGTTGTCTTCCACCGGCATGGTGCCGAACAGTTCACGCTTTTCAGGCACCAGCGCAATGCCGAGCATCACGCGGTCTTCCAGGCTCAGCCCGCCGATGGCTTCGCCGTTGAAAGCGATGCCGCCTTGTCCGGGCAGGATGCCCATCAGCGTATTGAGCAATGTCGATTTACCCGCGCCGTTGGGGCCAATCACGGTGATGACGCTGCCCTTGTCGGCATGCAGGTCCAGTCCGTGCAGCACTTCGGCCCGGCCATAGCCGGCGCGCAGGTTCTGGACGTGAAGGAGAGGGGAGGGAGTGGTCATGGCGTGGTTTTTCAATGTTCGGTGCCGAGGTAGGCGGCGCGCACTTCGGGGCTTTGCTGGACTTGCCCGGGTGTGCCCTCGGTCAAAAAGGTGCCGAACTCCATCACGACCAGGTGGTCGCAGATGTCCATCACCAGGTCCATGTCGTGCTCGACCAGCAAGATGCTCATGCCTTCGGCGCGCAACTGGCGCAGCACGCCGCCCAGTGCCAGCTTTTCCTGGTGACGCAGGCCAGCGGCCGGCTCGTCCAGCAGCAGCAGCGCCGGGTCGCTGCACAAGGCACGGGCAATTTCCATCAGCCGCTGCGGCCCCATCGCCAGGTTGCCCGCCTGCTCATGCAAAAACGCGCCCATGCCGATGCGCTCCAGCTGGCGCTGCGCTTCGCGAAACAG
>JBBSRS010000329.1:0-3744 GCA_038242795.1 Burkholderiales bacterium | reverse complement strand
GGTAGCCGACCGCACCGGCCTGGCCATTGACCGGGTACCTGCCTTCGCCAAAGTTAAGCAATGTGTTGGTCGTGCCGCGCCAGCCCAGCTTGTGGTTCAGCCCTGCCAGCGCCACGTCGTTGCGCACGCCGGTCAACTCGCCATCGGTGTCGACCAGTTTCTTGGGAACGATGAAAAGCGAGATGCCCCTGGTGCCGGGGATGAGGCGGCCGTCCGCACCAGGAATCTTGGCCAGCACCAGATGGATGATGTTGTCGGTCAGTTCATGCTCGCCGGCTGAAATCCACATCTTGTTGCCCGTGAGGCGATAGCGGGGGCCGAGCGGGTCGGACTCGAAATCAGCACCGTCGGAAACCGCCCTTGTCGTGATGTCGCTCAGCGACGAACCGGCCTGCGGCTCGGACAGGCACATGGTGCCGGAAAAGCGGCCCGAAAATTCATTTTTGGCGAACACGTCCTTTTGCACCGGCGTGCCATGGACCATCAGCAGGTTGGCATTGCCCGTCGTCAGCAGGCTCGAACCCATGCTGACCGACGCCATGGCAAAAAAAGCGTTGGCAGCGGCTTCGACCGTGTAGGGCAACTGCATGCCACCCACGTCATAGTCCTGCGCGGCGCCGAGCATGCCGGACGTGGCATAGGCCTTTTGCGCGTCGTGCGTGGCTTGCGGCAGGATGACCTTTTCGCCGTCGAAGTGCGGCTCCTGCGTGTCGACCAGGCGGTTGAACGGCGCGTATTTCTCGCGTGCGATGCGCTCGCAGGTGTCAAACACCGCGTCAAAGGTTTCGCGGCTGTGGTCGGCAAAACGCTCGCGCTGGTTGAGCGACTCCGCGTCAAGCCAGGAATAAAGCAGAAAGTCGAGCGTGGAGCGAAGGCTCATGGGGTCATCCTCAATACAAGGGCTGAATCGCAAACCAGGCTGCAAGAAAGCAAGGGTTTCGTCTGAAGACGTGCAACCTTGCTGGCGCCAGGGCTTGCGATTTCTTCGGCATACCGGACCGGTTGGTTGCCAAACCGGTTCTACAGCACTTCGAAAATGCCCGCAGCGCCCATGCCGCCGCCGATGCACATCGTCACGCAGACACGCTTGGCGCCGCGCCGCTTACCTTCGATCAGCGCATGGCCAGTCAGGCGCTGGCCGGTGACGCCGTAGGGATGGCCAACGGCGATCGCGCCGCCGTTGACATTGAGCCGGTCCATCGGAATGCCCAGCGTGTCGGCGCAATACAGCACCTGCACGGCAAAGGCTTCGTTCAGTTCCCACAGGTCAATGTCGCCCACGCTCAAGCCGAGCTTGGCCAGCACCTTGGGAATGGCGAATACCGGGCCAATGCCCATTTCGTCGGGCTCGCAGCCGGCGACGGCAAAGCCGAGGAAGCGGCCCAGGGGCTTGAGTCCTTTTCGCTCGGCAACGGTTTCATCCATGACCACCACGGCACCGCCGCCATCCGAGAACTGGCTGGCATTGCCGGCCGAAATCAAGCCGCCGGGAATGGCGGATCGCAGGCCGCTGATGCCTTCCTGGGTCGTGCCGGCGCGGATGCCTTCGTCCTGGCTCACGGTGACCTGTTTGGTCATCAGGCCCATCACCTTGTCGGCAATGCCGGCAGTCACGGTAATAGGGGCGATTTCGGCTTCAAACAGGCCGGCAGCCAAAGCCGCAGTGGCTTTTTGCTGGCTGCCGGCGCCGTATTCGTCCATACGCTCGCGGCTGATCTGGTAGCGTTTGGCGACCTGCTCGGCGGTTTGCAGCATGTTCCAGTAAATCTCGGGCTTGTTCTTGAGCAGCCAGTCTTCACGCGCCATGTGGGTGTTCATCTCCTGCTGGACACAGGAAATGCTTTCAACGCCGCCGGCGACAAAAATATCGGCCTCGCCGGCAATGATGCGCTGCGAGGCCAGTGCAATCGCCTGCAAACCAGACGAGCAAAAGCGGTTCACGGTCATGCCCGAGACGGTGACAGGGCAACCAGCGCGCAAGGCAATCTGGCGTGCAATGTTGAAGCCCGTTGCACCTTCAGGGTTGGCGCAGCCGATGATGACGTCGTCGACTTCACCGGCCTCGATGCCGGCGCGGGCAATTGCATGCTGGACGGCATGGCCGCCCAGCGTGGCGCCGTGCGTCATGTTGAAAGCGCCCTTCCAGCTCTTGGCCAGAGGGGTGCGGGCGGTGGAAACAATTACAGCTGAGGTCATGAAAATCTCCGAATTAGGGGCTTGACGTTATGGGCAGCGAATCAGTTGAAGGACTTGCCTTCAGCGACCAGCCGGGCCAGCAGCGGCGCAGGCTGCCAGAAACTGGCGTCATCCAGCGGATTCCTGGCAAAGCGGTGCATGGCCTGCACCACGTTGAAAAGACCCACCTGGTCCGCATACAGCATGGGGCCACCCCGGTAAAGCGGAAAGCCGTAACCCATCAGGTACACCATGTCGATGTCACTGGCCTTGGAGGCAATGCCTTCTTCCAGAATGTGCGCGCCTTCGTTGACCAGCGAGTACACCAGCCGCTGAACAATTTCTTCGTCGGAAATCTTGCGCGGGGTGATGCCCAGCGACTGGCGGTGCGCCTCGATCATGCTGACCACTTCCGCATTCGGAATGGCGTCGCGCTTGCCGGCCACGTAGTCATACCAGCCAGCGCCGGTCTTTTGGCCAAAGCGGCCTTTCTCGCACAGCAGGTCCGCGGTCTTGCTGTACTTCATGCCTGGTTTTTCCTGGTAGCGGCGCTTGCGGATGGCCCAGCCGATGTCGTTGCCGGCCAGGTCGCCCATGCGGAACGGCCCCATGGCAAAGCCGAATTTTTCAATCGCCTTGTCCACCTGCGCCGGCGTGCAGCCCTCGTCGAGCAAAAACCCGCCCTGGCGGCCGTACTGCTCGATCATGCGGTTGCCGATGAAGCCGTCGCACACGCCCGACACCACCGCCGTCTTGCGGATTTTCTTGGCTACGGCCATGACCGTGGCCATGACGTCCTTGGCGGTCTTGTCGCCGCGCACCACTTCAAGCAGCTTCATGATGTTGGCCGGGCTGAAGAAATGCAAACCCACGACGTCTTCGGGGCGCTTGGTAAAGTCAGCGATCTGATTCAAATCAAGCGTGGAGGTGTTGGAGGCCAAAATTGCGCCCGGCTTCATCACACGGTCGAGTTCGGTGAACACCTTTTCCTTGACGCCCATTTCCTCGAACACGGCTTCAATCACCATGTCGGCGTCTTTCAGGTCGTCGTAGCTCAGCGTGGTGCTGAGCAGGGCCATGCGTTGCTCGTACTTGTCCTGCTTGAGCTTGCCCTTCTTGACCTGCGATTCGTAGTTCTTGCGCATGGTGGCGATGCCCCGGTCCAGCGCCTCCTGCTTCATCTCCAGCATCTTGACCGGAATGCCGGCGTTCAGGAAATTCATGGCAATGCCGCCGCCCATGGTGCCGGCGCCGATGACTGCTATTGAGTTAATCGCACGTTGTGGCGTATCTGCAGGCACGTCCGGTATTTTTGATGCTGCGCGCTCGGCCATGAAAATATGGCGCAGTGCGCGGCTTTCAGGCGTGAACATCAGGTTGGTGAACAGTTCGCGCTCCATGCGCATGCCTTCGTCGAATTTCTGCTTCGTCGCCGCCTCCACGGCATCGACGCACTTGAGCGGCGCGGGAAAGTTCTTGGCCATGCCCTTGACCATGTTGCGCGCGAACTGGAAATAGGCATCGCCATTGCGGTGCTTGCACGGCAGGTTGCGCACCAGCGGCAGAGGC
>JBBSRS010000328.1:0-3744 GCA_038242795.1 Burkholderiales bacterium | reverse complement strand
TGGGCGGCGCGATTGCGCTGGGCCATCCGCTGGGCGCGACCGGCGCGATTCGCGCGGCCACGGTGATCCATGCATTGCACCGCCACCAGCTCAAATACGGCATGGTGACGATGTGCGTCGGCATGGGGCAGGGCGCCGCTGGTATTTTCGAGCGCGTGTGACCATTTTTGAAGGCGCACCATGGCTCTTTGGGTGAACGGTAACAACACGGCGGACCCGGCGACGGTGGCTGACGTATTGCAAGCCGCCGGTCTGCAAGCGGTTCAGCTGATGGTGCTGGCCGCCGATCTGCAGGCCAAGAACCAGCTGGACTGTGTGCACAAAGCCCTGAGCGCCTGAACTTTTAACATGCTGCCAGAATCGTGTTTTTTACAACCTTGCAGAAAAGCCCATGACCGAAATTTCCAACGACATCCTGGTCCACACCGACAGCGGCGTGATGACCATCACGCTCAACCGCCTGGCACGCAAGAATTCCATCACCGCCGCCATGTACGACCTGCTGGCCGATGCGCTGGATTCGGCGAACCATGACGTGGCGGTCCGCGCCGTGGTCATCCAGGGCCATGAAACCATCTTTTCGGCCGGCAACGACATTAGCGACTTCCTGAACAAGCCGCCGGCCACGTCGGACGCGCCGGTGTTTCGTTTCCTGCGCGGCCTCAGCAGCTTTCCCAAGCCGATCGTTGCCAGCGTGTGCGGTCCGGCGGTGGGCATCGGCACCACCATGCTGCTGCATTGCGACCTGGTCTATGCCGGCGACAACGCGGCGTTTTCCATGCCGTTCGTCAACCTGGGGCTGTGCCCCGAAGCGGCGTCGAGCTTTCTGGCCGCGCAGCTGATGGGCTATCCGCGCGCGGCCGAAGCATTGCTGCTGGGCGAGCCCTTCATGGCCGAGACGGCATTGGACATGGGCCTGATCAACCGCATCGTGCCGCCTGCCGAAGCCAATGCCCTGGCGCAGCGGCAAGCGCTCAAACTGGCCGCCAAGCCGATCACGTCGCTGATGGAAACCAAGCGGCTGATGAAAAAAGGCAATGCCGGCATGGTCGCCGAGCGCATGGCCGAAGAGGGCGCGAGTTTTGGCCGCATGCTGCAAGAGCCCGCCGCCCGTGAAGCGTTCACCGCCTTCATGGAAAAGCGCAAGCCGGATTTCTCGTCACTCTGAGCCATTTCACGAAAAATTTTATGCAAAAAGTGCTGTTTGCGCATGCTGGTCGTGCGTTGGAAGCTCCTTGATTGATAGCGATCACGCGACGGGTAATGAACAAAAAAGCCGCTGCCAGAAACTGGCAGCGGCTTTTTTCTTGGCGTTTGGCAGGTGCGCAATGGCACCCGCTGCCGGCTTACATCAGCGCATCGGAAACGCCAATCACATGGATGGCGATCAGCGTCAGCAGGCCGGCCATGATCAGGTAGTAGATGGTGGGAATGATGGTCATGCGCAGCACCGCGCCCTCGCGCCCCAGCAACCCGACCGTGGCTGACGCCGCCACCACGTTGTGGATGGCGATCATGTTGCCTGCGGCGGCGCCCACGGCCTGCGCGGCCACCAGCATGGCGCCCGAGACGCCGATCAAATGGGCGGTGTCGAACTGGAACTGCGCCAGCATCAGGTTCGACACCGTGTTCGAGCCGGCGATGAAGGCGCCCAGGGCCCCGACCGCTGGCGCAAAGAACGGATAGACATGGCCCACGCTGCTGGCCACCAGTTCGGCCATGGCGCGTGGCATTGACGGCAGGCCGCCCAGGTTCACGCCCGAGTTGATCAGAATTCGCACCATGGGGATGGTGAAGATCAGCACGAAGCCGGCGCCCAGCAATGTGCGCGACGACTCGCTGACCGCGGCGCGGAGTTCCGAGAACTTCATGCGCTGCAGAAAAAATGTCGCCAGCACCACCATCACGATGATGCCGCCCGGCAGGTACAAAAACTCGATGCTGCCCGACAGGCCGGTTTCGCCCAGAATGTTTTTCCAGCCGAGTACCAGGTTGTTGAGAAAAAATCCTTTCACCTCCGCATTGACGCGCGACAGCACCAGCAGCCCCGCCAGCAGCAGGTAGGGCAGCCAGGCCAGGCCGACCGACATGGGGGACTTGGTGGTCATGTCGTCCAGCTTGATCTGGATGCTGCCCATCCACTGCTCGGGCCAGTCCTTCGCATCGGCAAAGTCCCAGGTCTGTTTGGGCAGTAAAAAACCCGCCTTGGCGGCGGGCACCACGATCAGCAGGCCCACCAGGGCGCCAATGATGGAAGGAAACTCGGGGCCGAGGAAGACACCGGCTGCCGCATAGGGAATCACAAAGGCCAGACCCGCAAACAGCGCAAAAGGCGCGATGGCCAGGCCTTCGGTCCAGGATTTGTTGCGGCCGAAAAAGCGCGTGAGCATCACGCACATCAGCAGCGGCATGGCGATGCCGATCAAGGCATGCGTGATCGCCACTTCCGACGTGATCAGCCGGTAAAACGTTTCCCACTCCGACCCCTTGGCCAGCAGCTGCTGGGAAATGCCGGCCTTGTCCAGCCCGCCCGACACCCCGACGACGATGGGGGTGCCGACCGCGCCAAAGGACACCGGGGTGGACTGCACCATCATGCCCAGCATCACCGCGCCCATGGCGGGAAAGCCGAGCGCCACCAGCAACGGCGCGGCAACGGCGGCCGGGGTGCCAAACCCGGAAGCGCCTTCGATGAAGCAGCCGAACAGCCACGCCACGATGATGACCTGCACCCGGCGGTCCGGGCTGATGTTGGAAAACCCGCCCCGTATGGCCTTGATGGCGCCGGAATGCTTCAGCGTATTGAGCAGCAGGATGGCGCCAAAGATGATCCACAGGATGGCGCCGGTCAGAATCAAGCCCTGAAGGCTCGACGCCAGCACGCGGTTGACCGTCATGTCCCAGGCGGTGAGTGCGATCAGCGCCGTGACCAGCAGCACCACCGGCATGGCCCGCTTGGCCGGCCAGTTCAGGCCGACCAGCAGCACGGCGGCCAGCACCAGGGGCGCAAACGCCAAAAGGGAGAGCAGGGTCTGGTTCATGCTGCGGGCCCCGCAGGCGGGAAGGTCTTGCCGAAAAAGGCGGGTGGCTGCTGCAATGTCATGCGGCTGTCTCCTGAATGGTTGAAGGTTTGCAGGGTCGGGTGTGCCGATCCGGACGGGGGTCGACAAGCGCCTAGGCTGCCCGGGCGTGGGTCAATCCGAGGCCGAACTATAAGGACAAAGTGCCTCGCCAGTTTGAATCTTCTTGTTAGAACGGTTGCAAAAATTTTGTAGGCCTTTGTTTCCGGCTGTGCTGGACATGTCAAAAACAACCAAGCGCAGGCGGTGAATCGGCTGGTGAATGCCGCTGGGGCGACGCTGTTGGCCAAGGGCAAATGGGTGAAATGCGAAACGCTTTTAAGTCCACACACGCTGGAACTGGCCTTTGACGAGGCCGGGCGAAGGACTGGATGGACAATAGACGTTCGCGTCTGCTGCTCTCAGGAAAGCTCATCAGGTACCGTGGGAAGCGCCGATGGGCCAACCAGCTGCACGCGATGCAGCGCGTGTAGCTGGTGTTCGCGTGAACACCAGGGATGAACCTGCGGTGCGTGCATGGCCGGCATTCATTTAAAGCCCTGAAACGCGGCGCAAGCGGCTGGCCTCGTCCCGGGAGATGCTTGAGGCACGGTGCGGCAAGCGCGGTTAAGTGAATGATTTCAAAAAACCTTGTGAAAATTTTGACTGCCAGGAGAGTTATGTG
>JBBSRS010000327.1:0-3750 GCA_038242795.1 Burkholderiales bacterium | reverse complement strand
CAGGGGCTGATGAACCCGCACAAGCTGCTGCCATATTGAAAAATGCATCAAATCGTGCGTTTGCGCAGGCTGGACGTGCGCAGGCAGCTATCAAATAAAAACTGAACGGGTTTTTATGCCGTTGAGGGAAATTCCACTGCCTTGAACCAAACCACCACCGCCACCCTGCGTTACCCTGCGTTACCCGCTGGACGAACTCGCACCGCTCATCGAGGCGCTGTTCATTGCGACCGGCATGGACGCCGACAAGGCCGCAGCCATCGGCGATTCGCTGGTCAGCGCCGACAGCATGGGCCACAGCACGCACGGGCTGGCGCTGGCGCCCTGGTATCTGGAGGTCACCCGCTCGGGCGCGATGGCCATCACCGGCGAGGTGGAAGTCGTCAACGACCGGGGCGGCTGCGTGACCTGAAACGGCCGCCGCCTGCCGGGCGCCTGGCCGATCGCGCGCGCCAGCTGGTGGCGCGCGGGGAGCGTTTTCCGGCGCCGTGGGCCATGGACGCCAACGGCCAGCCCAGTGACGACCCGAACTTGGTGGTCAGCGGCGGCTGCACCTTGCTGCCGGTGCGCGGCTTCGACCACGGCCACAAGGGCTACGGCATGGCGATATTGGCCGAAGCGCTGACGCAGGCCGTGCCCGGCTTCGGCCGCGTCGACGAACCGAAAGGCACCACGCTCGGCGTCTTTTTGCAAGTCATCGACCCGCAGGCCTTTGGCGGGCTCGATGCATTTACCGGGCAGTCGCAATGGCTGATCGATGCCTGCCACGCCAATCTGCCGTTGCCGGACGAACACGCGCTGGTGCGCCAGCGGACAAGCCAGGGAAATGGGCGTGCCGTTGCCCCAGTCCACGGTCGATGCGCTGGTGCCGCTGGCGACGGCAGCGGGATTGGCGTGGCCGGCGGGCAATGCACTATGAATTCAATAGCATTTGAGCCACGTGCTTGATGCGCAACAGCCTGATTTGACTAATATTTAGTAACGCCCGGACCCATTTTCAGGTTGACGGGCAATGACAGGCCTCGATGTTGTTCCTGGCCCCAAACAAGGGCATTCCGTGACCCTCCAGAAAATCCCGCGATCCAAAAAAAACACCTTCTGCAGGCCACGCACGCCGGTCCTTTTTAAAGTTTTTGGCCAGGTGGCGGCCTGCATCGCCACATTCACGCAAAATCATGCCCATGCAACTCAACTACATTGCCAACGCCCGCGTCCCGTCCCTGTCCGGAAAGACCATTGCGGTCATCGATCCTTCCGACGGCCAGGTTTTCGACAACATCCAGCGCAGCACGGCGCATGACATCGACGTGGCGGTGCGCAGCGCCCGCGACTGCCTGGAACTGGTCTGGTGCCGTCTCAGCGGCATGGAGCGTGGACGGCTGTTGATGCGCCTGTCGGTCAAGGTGGCCGAGCATGCCGAGGAACTGGCGCTGATCGAGCAGCGCGACTGCGGAAAACCCACCCGGCAGGCCAAGGCCGATGCCCTGGCGCTGGCAAGATATTTCGAGTTTTATGCCGGTGCCTGCGACAAGCTGCACGGCGAGACGATTCCTTATCTGGACGGCTACAGCGTGATGACCTGGCGCGAGCCGCACGGCGTGACCGGCCACATCATTCCGTGGAATTACCCGATGCAGATCTTTGGCCGGAGCGTCGGCGGTGCGCTGGCGGCAGGCAACGTCTGCGTCGTCAAGCCCAGCGAAGACGCCTGCCTGTCGCTGCTGCGCGTGGCCGAACTGGCAACCGAAGCCGGTTTTCCGGCCGGTGCCCTGAACATCGTGACCGGCTATGGCCATGAAGTGGGCGACGCACTGGCCCGCCATGCCGGTATCGACCACATCAGTTTCACCGGCAGCCCCGGCATCGGCACCTTGATCCAGCAGGTGGCGGCCGAGCGGCATTGCCCGGTCACGCTGGAACTGGGCGGCAAGAGCCCGCAGATCGTGTTCGCCGACGCCGACCTGGACGCGGCCATCCCCGCCATCGTCAACGGCATCGTGCAAAACGCCGGACAGACCTGCTCGGCGGGCTCGCGCCTGCTGATTGCAAAGTCGATCTATGACCCCTTGCTGGCACGGCTGGGCCAGGCGTTTGAAGCCCTGCGCGTCGGCCCGGCCGCCATGGACCTGGACGTCGGCCCGTTGATCCGCCAGAGCCAGCAGCAGCGCGTGTGGGATTTTCTGAGCGATGCGCATGTCGCCGGCATTCCAATGGTGGCGCAGGGCCAGATCGTCGATGAAGCGCCAGACACTGGCTTTTACCAGGCGCCCACCCTGCTGTGCGATGTGCCGGCAGACCACCGCCTGATGCAGGAAGAAGTGTTTGGGCCGGTGCTATGCGCCATGCAGTTTCAGGACGAGGACGAGGTGGTCGAACTGGCCAACGGCACGCGCTTCGGGCTGGCCGCCGGCATCTGGACCGCCGACGGGGCACGCCAGTTCCGCATGGCCCGGCGCGTCAGGAGCGGCCAGGTGTTCATCAACAACTACGGCGCGGGCGGCGGCGTCGAGTTGCCCTTTGGGGGCGTGAAGTCCTCCGGCTACGGCCGGGAAAAGGGCTTTGAGGCGCTGTACGGGTTCACCACGCTGAAGACCGTGGCCGTGCGGCATGGCTGATGTGTTTACTTGTCTTTACGTACGTTATAACGTACCCTTTCATCGATGAACATCGTCACAGCATCTGAAGCACGCGCCAATCTTTACCGCCTGATTGACGAAAGCGCGGCATCGCACCATCCGGTCATCATCAAGGGCAAGCGCAATACTGCTGTGCTGGTATCGGCCGAAGACTGGGCGTCGATTCAGGAAACGCTTTTCCTGACCTCCATTCCGGGGATGCGCGAGTCGATTCTTGAGGGGATGAAAGCACCGCGAAGCGAGTTCGTACAGGAGTCGGAGCTTGACTGGTGACGTGGCGACTGGAGTTCAGCAAGGCGGCAGCCAAGGACGTTTCCAAGATTGCAAGTGCCGGGCTCAAACCCAAGGCACAGGAACTGCTGGATGTGCTGCGACGCAATCCCTGGCAGAACCCTCCACCTTATGAAAAGCACGTCGGTGAACTGGCTGGAGCCTGCTCACGTCGCATCAACCGCCAGCATCGCCTTGTTTACCGCGTCAATGAAGACAGCAAAGTGGTGGACATCCTGCGCATGTGGACACATTACGAATGAAACAGGCCACCAGCGCACAACTGGCAAGCGCAAGCAGCTATCAAATAAATACCAACCAACCCGGAGACAACCTCATGCGCGTCAAGGACAAATCCATCATCGTCACCGGTTCCGGCGGCGGCATCGGCGAAGGCATCGCCCGGCGGCTGGCGGCCCAAGGCGCACTGGTCATCGTGAATGACATCAATGCCGAGCTGGGCGAAAAGGTGGTCGCCTCCATCGTCAAGGCGGGGGGCACGGCGTCCTTCTTTGCCGCCGATGTCACCCAATCGGATGACGTCAAGGCGCTGGTCGATGCCGCCGTGCAGCGTCACGGCCGGCTCGACGTGATGGTCAACAATGCCGGCTGGACGCACCGCAACCAGCCGGCGCTGGATGTGAGCGAGGACGATTTCGACAAGTGCTACGCCATCAACGTCAAGAGCATTTATCTGGCGACCATCCATGCGACGCCGGTGTTCAGACGCCAGGGTGGTGGCAGCTTCATCAACATTGCCTCGACCGCCGGGGTGCGCCCCCGCCCCGGCCTGACCTGGTACAACGGCTCCAAAGGCGCGGTCATCACCACCTCCAAGTCGCTG
>JBBSRS010000326.1:0-3765 GCA_038242795.1 Burkholderiales bacterium | reverse complement strand
GGCGATTCTGGACGAGGGCGTCGCCGCCGCCTGCCATTTCTCATGCGTCGGTGCCACCCAGGCCACGGTGCGTGAACAGCTGGCCGCCCTGCGCGCCATGGGCGTGAAGCGGCTGGTGGCCCTGCGCGGCGACCTGCCCAGCGGCTATGGCGCGGGTGGCGAGTTCCATTACGCCAGCGACCTGGTGGCCTTCATCCGGCGCGAGACCGGCGATGCCTTTCACATTGAAGTGGCCGCCTACCCGGAAATCCATCCGCAGGCCAAATCCGCCGAGGCCGATTTGCAGGCCTTTGCGGCCAAGGTCAGCGCCGGCGCCGATTCCGCCATCACCCAGTATTTTTTCAATGCCGACGCTTACTTTCGCTTTGTCGATGATGTGCAGCGCCTGGGCGTCGGGGTGCCGGTGGTGCCGGGCATCATGCCGATCACCAGTTCGACCCAGCTGATGCGCTTTTCGGACGCATGCGGGGCCGAGATTCCGCGCTGGATCCGTTTGCGGCTGCAGGGTTTTGGCGACGACATCGCATCGATCAAAAGCTTCGGCCTGGACGTGATGACCGACGTGTGCGACCAGTTGCGCACGGCGGGCGTGCCGGGCATTCATTTTTATACGATGAACCAGGCGGCCGCGACGTCCGAGATCATTCGCCGGTTGACGCCGGCTTGATGACGCGGTCGGATTTTGCTTTGCCGGCTGCCGTGACGTGCTGGGCCAAGCGCGGGCTGGCGACAGGCCTTCTGGGCCTGCTGGCTGGCTGCACCACGCTCCCCGCGCCGCCAGCGCAGGCTGATGCAGCTGAACCGGCAAAGGTCCTGGCTGCCCCGGCGCCCGCGCAATCGGCGCCGGCAACGACTTCATCGGCACCTGTCGCCGAGGCGCCGCGACCGTCACGCCTGTCGGATTTCATTTCCAGGCGGCTGGGCAGGCACGTCGAGTCCCCCGAGCAGGCCGTCCAGGCTGAAGTGCCTGTGACGCCCGACCTGCCGGTGGATGAAAAATACCAGTTGACCGGTGAGGCGGCCCGCGAACTGGAGCGTGGCCATGCCTCGTGGTACGGCGCGCAGTTCCATGGCCGCCGCACGGCCAGTGGCGAGAACTACGACAAATACGCGCTGACGGCGGCGCACAAGACGCTGCCTTTCGGCACCATCGTCCGGGTGCGCAGCCTGACGCTGGGCCGTGAAGTCGATGTGCGCATCAACGACCGGGGACCGTTTTCCCCGGGACGGGTGATTGACGTCAGTCAGGCCGCCGCAGAGGCGCTGGGGCTGACGGGCGCTGGCGTCGCCGAAGTGTCGCTGAACGTCGCCCGCGGTACAGCACCTTCGCGCCCACTCAAAAAAAGCACACTGCGTCGCACCGAACGCAAGCCTGCGGACCTCTACCGCCACTAGTCTTTTTGCCGATTCGTTCCGGTTGAACATCCAGCCGGGTCCAGGCGCGAAGCCGCAGACAGTGCTGCGACACGGCAAGCCGGAACAACGCCATGCTGGCTGGAGGTGGAAAGCGAACCCGTTGTCGGGTGATCGCCAGCCATGGCATGGATGGGCTTGGAGACGCCGGTCGTGCGTGCTTCTCCGTTTTCGTGCAGGGTCAAACAAAACCGCCAGCGCAACACTTCTGTATTTACTAGAATTTCAGTAATTCCTGAAACTTCAGTAGATTGCACGCCATGAACCTTGCTCCCCTGACCCAGCGTTTTGTGCTTCATTTTGGCGAAATGGGCAGCCGCTGGGGCATCAACCGCACCGTGGGGCAGATCTATGCCCTGCTGTATGTCTCGCCCCGGGCGCTGAATGCCGACGACATTGGCGACGCCCTGTCGTTTTCACGTTCCAACGTCAGCATGGGGCTGAAGGAACTGCAGTCCTGGAACCTGGTCCGGCTGCAGCACCTGCCCGGCGACCGGCGCGAATACTTCCAGGCACCCGAGGATGTGTGGGCCATTTTTCGCACGCTGGCCGAAGAGCGCCGCAAGCGCGAGATCGACCCGACGCTGTCGATGCTGCGGGATGCGCTGATGGAGCAACCCAGCGGCGAGGACGACATCCACGCCCAGGCGCGCATGAAGCAGATGCACGACCTGGTCGAGCTGATGACAGGCTGGCTGGCCGATGTGCAAAAGATGGACTCCGCCACGCTGGTCAGTCTGATGAAGATGGGCGCCAAGGTGCAAAAGCTGCTCGAAGCCAAGGACATGGTGGCGAGCACCGTGAAAGCCGGCTTCAAGGGCCGTGCCTTGCCAATTTCAGCGCCGGCGCCCAAGCCGGCCCTCACGTCTTCTTCTGACAAAAACGAAAGCTGACCATGGACACACTTGACCCCGTCCTCTTGGCCCGGATCCAGTTCGCGGCCAACATGACTTTTCACATCCTGTTTCCGACGATCAGCATCTCGCTGGCGTGGGTGCTGCTGTTTTTCAAGCTGCGCTTTGTCAGGACCGGCCAGCAGCACTGGATGGACGCCTACCAGTTCTGGGTGAAGATTTTTGCGCTGACCTTTGCGCTCGGCGTGGTCAGCGGCATCACCATGAGTTTCCAGTTCGGCACCAACTGGCCGGGGTTCATGGAAACCGTCGGCAATGTGGCCGGCCCGCTGCTGGCCTATGAAGTGATGACGGCGTTCTTTTTGGAAGCCACCATGCTCGGCGTGATGCTGTTTGGCCGTGCCCGCGTCAGTGAACGCACGCACACCATCGCCACATTGCTGGTGGCCGGCGGCACGACGCTGTCGGCCTTCTGGATCCTGGCGCTCAATTCATGGATGCACACGCCAGCCGGCTTTGAAATGATCAACGGCCAGGCGCATGTCACCAGCTGGCTGGAAGTGATCTTCAACCCGTCGTTTCCCTACCGCTTCACCCACATGATGCTGGCATCGGGCCTCACGGTGGCTTTTCTGGTGGCCGGCATTTCCGCCTATCGCTGGCTGCGCCAGGACCGCACGGCCGATGTGATTGCCAGCCTGAAGACTGGCATCTACCTGGCCGCCTTCCTGATTCCGCTGCAGATCGTCGCCGGTGACTTCCACGGCGTGAACACGCTGGAACACCAGCCGGCCAAGCTGGCCGCGATGGAAGGCATCTGGGAAACCCAGAAAGGCGTTCCCGCCGTGCTGTTTGCGCTGCCGGACGAGAAAACCCGGACCAATCGCTATGAAATTGCCATTCCCAAGCTCGCATCGCTTTACCTGACCCACAGCCTGGATGGCGAGGTCAAGGGGCTGAATGAATTCGAGGGCAAGCATCCGCCCGTGGCGCCGGTGTTCTGGGCCTTTCGCATCATGGTCGGCATGGGCCTGCTGATGCTGGCGGTGAGCTGGACCAGCGTGCTGCAACTGGCGCCCTGGAAAAAGGACCCGGCGCGCACGCTGAAAACCTGGCAGGCAAGGGCGCTGGTGGCCATGACGTTTGCGGGCTGGGTGGCCTTGATTGCCGGCTGGTACACCACCGAAATCGGCCGCCAGCCCTGGCTGGTGTCGGGTGTGCTGACCGCCGCTGCCGCGGCTTCGAAGGTGGTGGCGCCCAAGATCGCGCTGACGCTTTTCCTGTACCTGGCCCTGTATGCCGCGCTGATCGTGGCCTATGTCTCGGTGGTGTTCTACCTGGCGCGCCACCGCACGCATGCCGACAAGCCCTTCGAGGCCGGCATGGAAGACACGCTCAATCCGGTGAACTACCCGGACCCCGGCGCCGCCCGTAAAGTCAAACCCGCAGGAGTCGCCCATGCTTGATCTCGCTCCCGACCTGACGCAGGCCGCCGGCT
>JBBSRS010000325.1:0-3787 GCA_038242795.1 Burkholderiales bacterium | reverse complement strand
CCAGCGCTGCCGTAGCGCGTCACCATGTTGGCAAAGGCTGTCTTGGCGCGTGAGATGGAGCCGGGCGTCTTCAAGAAACGGGCTTCGTAGTGCAGCGCCAGGATAAGCGCATGGATCTCGAACACCACCTGATCTGCATCGGTGTTCTGATGAAACTGGCCTGCCTGCGTCGCCTGCACCACCGCACGGTGCATGGCATCCAGCCAGATCCGCACCGAGTCGGCGAGTGCGTCGCGCACCGGGCCCGGCCGGTCGTCGAATTCGACGGCGCCGCTGATGTAGATGCAGCCCGAATCGATCTCCACCGAGGTCCGGTTCATCCAGTTGTCAAACATCGCATGCAGGCGCGGCAAGCCGCGCGGCTGCTGCAGCGCCGGAAAGAAGACCTCTTCCTCAAACCGCGCGTGGTATTCGCGAACGACCGAAATCTGCAGTTCTTCACGCGAACCGAAATGGGCGAACACGCCTGATTTGCTCATGTGCATGACCTCGGCCAGCGCGCCGATGCTCAGGCCTTCCAGACCGATTTGCGTCGCCAGTCCCAAAGCGGCCTCCACAATGGCGGCCTTGGTCTGCTGGCCTTTTTGCGCGCTTTTGGACGCACCTGCTGGCAGTGAAGTGCGGGTGCTTTTGACGGAGGGTGAACTGACGGGCATGGATGGAGGCGATAAAAGAACGATCGTGCTATTTTGCAGCAATTTCATCGCATGCGGGCTATTCCCCTACATTTTTCTAGAGTTCATTTCCTAACCAAATCAAGGGTTTACCCTTTATTTTCAAAGGCTTGCCCTTCAGGCGTGTTGGCGGCTGGCGTCTTTTTGACGGCCAGTCGGGGGCGTGGCGCCACCCGCGCCATCTCTTCGCGCAGCATCCCCACCAAAGCCGTTGCGGCAGGCGACAGGCTGCGATGGCGCCGGGTGACCAGCCCGATCGGACGGGAAATGTCAGGCTCGACCAGCAGGCGGCGCACCACGCCGGGCTGCGGCGCCACCGCCGCCGCCAGCTCGGGCAGCGCGGCAACCCCCAGCCCGCAGGCGACCATGGCGGTGATGGTGGCGAGATGCTCGACCTCGTAGGTGGGCACAAAGCGCAGACGATGTTCCAGCAGCGCAGCGTCGGCATACTGACGCACGCTGGCGGGCAGCGGCATGGAAATGTGCGTCAACGCCGCCACGTCGAGCCAGCGCAGCGGCCCGTTGCCCTGCGCCAGCGCATGGCCGGGCGGAATCAGCAAGACAAAGCCATCGGAGGCCAGCGGCAGGTAGTCCAGGTCGGCATAGGCCGGATTGGCGGCTGTCAGCGCGAAATCCACCTGGCCGGCGCGCACCAGGTCAAAGGCCGGGCCCGACAGCGTGTCCACGATCCGGAACTGGATGCCGGGGTGCCGCGCGCTGAAACGCGCGCACGCCGCCGGTACCACGGTGGCGGCCAGCGACGGCAGTGCGGCCAGCGTCACCTGGCCCGACTGCAGTTCCACCACGTTGCGCACCGCGCGCACCGCCTCGTCAGTCTGGGCGCGCAGCAGCAGCGCCTGCTCGGCAAACACCTGTCCGGTCGCCGTGAGCTGCACATGGCGCGTGGTCCGGTCAAACAGCCGCACCGCCAGCGTTTCCTCCAGCCGCGTGATGACGCCGGACACGGCCGACTGCGACAGGTTGACCTGCGCGGCGGTGCGGCGAAAGCTCAGGGTGGCGGCCAGGGCCAGGAAAACATCGAGTTCGCGGAGCGACCAATTGATCTGCATAGCGAATCAGTTTATCCATAAAAACGTTTGGACAGCGCAATGCCCACCTCCTAGACTCGGCTGGAAGCCCACCTTCATGTTTCCAAAAAGGATTTCTTTTGAACCTGCTTCCCTCCCATCCCAGGAACGTCCATGCCGTGGTCATCGGCGGCGGCACCATGGGGGCCGATGTGGCCGTCGTGCTGGCGCGCGGCGGTTGCCGCGTGACGGTGATCGATCCCGGCCAAGCCAAGCGTTCGGCATTGCAGGCGCATGTACGGCAACGCCTGGCGCCGCTCGGGCTGGAACGCCGGGCAGACCAGGTCACGGCGGTGGCCGAGTTGTCATCTGTCGCCTGGGGCGACGTGGCGCTGGTGGTGGAATGCATTCCCGAAAATTTGCCGATGAAGCAGCAACTGTTTGCCAAGGTGGTGACGCATGCGCCGGCCTCGGCCGTTCTGGCCAGCAACAGTTCGAGCTTTCCCATCAGAGCCATTGCCCAGGGTCTGGCAACCCGCCAGCGCATGCTGGGGCTGCACTTTTTCATGCCGGCCCACCTGGTGCCGCTGGTGGAAGTGGTGTGCGGTCCGGACTCCAACCTGGCGCTGGCCGACAGCTTGTGCGCCTTCATGCGCGGCTGCGGCAGCGTGCCGGTGCTGGTGCGCAAGGACAAGCCGGGCTTCCTGGCCAACCGGCTGCAGCATGCGCTGGCCAGAGAAGCCTTTGCCATGATCGACGAAGGCATCGCCACGCCCGAGGATGTGGACGCGGCCGTGCGGTTCGGCTTCGGCTTTCGCTACCTGGCCGCAGGGCCGGTGCTGCAGCGTGACCATGCCGGACTTGACGTGCACTGCGCCGCCGCCGCCAGCATGTACCCCAGCCTTTCCAGCACCACGGTGCCGGCGCGCGTGCTGCAGACGCATGTCGATGCCGGCAGGCTGGGCATGAAGACCGGCGCCGGTTTTTACGAATGGCCTGAAGCGCGCCGCCTGGCGGAGCGCGCGCGTTACGACCGCCTGCTGCAGCACGGGCTGGACCTGCTGGCCGATGAACTTCCGCAACTTGACAACACCTTTTGAACTCCCCCATGACTTTTGATCCGCTCATCATCACCGTGGCGCCCAACGGCGCCTACAAGCAGGCCCATGACCATGCGGCCGTTCCGCTGACCGCCGCCAGCCTGGCCAGCACCGCCAAGTCCTGCCTGGAGGCGGGTGCCGCCATGCTGCATCTTCATATCCGCGACGCGCAAGGCGGGCACAGCCTGGACGTAGAGGGTTACCGCAACGCCTTGCAGGTCGTCAAGGCAGCCGTGGGCGACGCCATGGTGCTGCAAATCACCAGCGAAGCCGCCCGCGTCTACCAGGCGCCAGAACAGATTGCCATGGTGCAGGCGTTGCGCCCCGAGGCCGTCTCCGTTTCATTGCGCGAAGTGGACCAGCCCGACATTGGCGACGCCGGACTGGCGGCATTTTTTGGCGGGCTGGCGCGCGAGCGGGTCATGACGCAGGTCATCCTGTACGACGTGGCCGACCTGCAGCGCTGGCAAGCCCTGCGCGAACGCGGCGTGGTTCCCGAGGCACCCTGGTTCTTGCTGTTCGTGCTGGGCCGCTACACCACCGGGCAAACCTCCAACCCGCGCGACCTGGTGCCTTTCGTCCATGCCCACACCGGGCCAGAGCCCTGGGCGGTGTGCGCGTTCGGCGCCACCGAACATGCCTGCGTGACGGCCGCCGCCGCCCTGGGTGGCCATGTGCGGGTGGGTTTCGAGAACAACCTCCAGCTTAAAAACGGCCAGACCGCGCCCGACAATGCGGCCCTGGTCGGGCAGGCCAGGGAAGCCGCCTTCAGCCTGGGCCGTCCGCTGGCCAGCGCGCAGGACATCCGCCAGCGCTTCGGCGCGGCCTGAGCATTTCAACCACAACCACCAACAGGAGACAACCCCATGAACCGCACCGCTTTTCTCAAACTGGGCGCCACACTGGGCGCCAGCGTGACCCTGGCCCTGCTGATGCCGCTGGCCAGCCATGCGCAGGACAACTACCCCAGCAAGAATATCCGTTT
>JBBSRS010000324.1:0-3788 GCA_038242795.1 Burkholderiales bacterium | reverse complement strand
GGTGGATTTGACGATGGCGCGTTGTTCGGGGGTCAGCATGAATTCTCCATTGAGGACAGTTGTCGCCTCGCACGGTGCAAAGCTGGACAAACTGCCGATGACTTTGTTACTCAAGAGTCGTGCCAACCTGACGGTTGATAAAGATCAAGCACTTACAGGCGCTGGCCTCATGAAAGAGTCAAAAAGATACGGGTGTAAAGTAGTCGAAATGATGCTTTAAGGAGTCAATTTGATTGCCAACCCGATACTGCAGGTGCTGGTGCCCCTGGTGGATGACCTGTCGCGTGAACTGCCGGACAGCGAGCGCTACCGTCGACTGCTCGAAGCCATGCGCGCCTTGCTGCCGTGCGATGCGGTCGCGCTGCTGCGCCTGGACGGCGACTGGCTGCTGCCGCTGGCAGTCAACGGCCTGAGCCGCGACACGCTGGGCCGGCGCTTCAAAATCGACGAGCATCCGCGTTTCGGCCTGCTGCTGGCGGCCGGCGGTCCGCTGCGCATTGCCGCCGACAGCGCGCTGCCCGACCCGTACGATGGGCTGGTCGAGGGCTTTCATGGCCAGCTGGAGGTGCATGACTGCATGGGTTGCCCGGTGCAGGTCGGTGAACAGCCGTGGGGCCTGTTGACCCTTGATGCGCTGGCCCGTGAGCGCTTGTCCCCCATCGATCTGCGCGACCTGCAGGCCTTCGCCAGCCTGGCGGCCGCCACGGTCAGCGTCGTGCAGCGCATCGAAGGCCTGGCCCTGCTGGCCGAGGACGAGCGCCGGCGTGCCGACATTTTTGGCGCGTTGATGGCAGAGAAAAGCGCACCGCCTGCGCTCATCGGCCAAAGCCCGGCGCACCTGCGGCTGCTGGAAGAAATTGCCATCGCCGGCAACAGTGCGCTGACGGTGCTGCTCACCGGCGAAACCGGTGTCGGCAAGGAACTGGTGGCCCAGGCGCTGCATGCCGCGTCACCACGCGCTGACCGCCCGCTGATCAGCCTCAATTGCGCGGCACTGCCCGAAACGCTGGTCGAAAGCGAGTTGTTCGGCCATGTGCGCGGGGCGTTTTCCGGTGCCGTGGCTGACCGGCGCGGCAAGTTCGAACTGGCCGATGGCGGCACGCTGTTTCTGGACGAAGTGGGCGAGCTGCCGCTGGCGGTGCAGGCCAAGCTGCTGCGCGTGCTGCAGGGCGGGCAGTTGCAGCGGCTGGGATCGGACCGCGAGCACCAGGTCGATGTGCGCGTGATAGCCGCCACCAACCGTGACCTGGCCGCCGAGGTGCGCGACGGGCGGTTTCGCGCCGATTTTTACCACCGGCTCAGCGTCTACCCGCTGCTGGTGCCGCCGCTGCGCGATCGCGGCCAGGACGTGCTGCTGCTGGCGGGCAACTTTCTGGAGCAGAACCGTTCGCGCCTGGGGCTGGGCAGTTTGCGGCTGGATGCCAGCGCGCGTGCTGCGCTGCTGGCGCACGACTGGCCCGGCAATGTGCGCGAGCTGGAACACCTGGTGAGCCGCAGCGCGCTGAAAGCCCTGGCGGGCCAGTCGCCACGGCCGCGCATCGTGAGCCTGAGCGCCGGGCATTTTGACTTTTCGCTGATGCCCGAAAGCGGGCAGGGTGCCTCCCCGGCAGCGGCGACGGATTCGCCTGCCGACAGCACAGCCGCAGCGGTTGACCTGCGCACCTCGACCGAGGCGCACCAGCGCAAGTCCATCCAGGCCAGCCTGGAGCGCCATGGCCACAACTGGGCGTCAGCCGCGCGCGAACTGGGCCTGCACCGTGCCAACCTGGTAAGGCTGGCCCGGCGGCTGGGGCTGGTGAATAAAGAGCAGGCTGGATGAACGGAAGAGGGCAATGGCGAATTTTTGTAACTACCCAGATCCCTTGAAACTCTTATAAATCTTGTTTGTCATTGCGGACTGAGCCTGCCCCGGACTTGATCCGGGGATCCGCAATCCATGATCCCGTTGGAAAGAAATCATGGTTCCCGGGTGCTGAAACCCCGGACTTGATCCGGGGCCGGGATGACAGAGGCTGATGTATTGCGCCTTAATTTGAAAAGCAACCTGAGCAGTTACGAATTTTTATGCCAAAACAGGCATTTGCGCTTTAAGCAAAAGCGCTGACAGCTATCGAAAAAATAGCAGTCAGGAATTGACCCCTCAGGCCATGCGTCCCTTGTTGGGAATGACCTGGCAACCGGTGATGCGCCAGGCCTTGTCCTTTTGCCGCTGCACGCTGTAGAGCGCGAGCCAGGCCTTGCCGTCCTCGTCCATCAACTGCACCCGCTGAATGACCTGACCGTGGTGCTCTTCGGGCTGCAGGAACGCCGTGGAAGCGGGGCGGTAGATGGCGGGGTAGCTTTTGCGAACCATCTCCATGAAACGGCTGGCCGTGCCAACGGACTCGCGCACATTCGGCGCGGCAAACGAAAACGCCGTGGCGGCATCGTCCCGGGCCAGCGCCGCCAGTTGCGCCTCGACCACAGTTCGAACCCCTTGCACCTCTGCCGCTGTCAGTGCCCATGAAGGCACTGGTGCCAGAAGCACCAAGGCTGCTGCCAGCCAACCTGACAGGCGGGCTATAAAAAAATGCGAGAAAGATTGGCTGTTTTTCATGGTGACACTTTTCAATAAGGCCCCGCAAATGCAGTCATCACATCATGCCGCAAGCCTTGCTCAAAAGTACGCAGCCGACGGGCAAACAGATTCAAGCAAAGACAACTCGCGCCTGCGTCCTACCCGGTCACCGGGCTGCCAGGACATGGGCGCGCCAGGCGCGGTGTTAAAACGGCGTATTCCCACTTCTCACACGTCTCAACCATGGACAGCACCAGCAGCGCCGCCTGGTATGCGCAACTCGCCAAACCCTTCTTTGCGCCGCCCGCCTGGGTGTTCGGCCCGGTCTGGTCCGTGCTGTATGTCGTCATTGCCATCAGTTTCGGGTTTGTGCTGGTGCAGACGCTCAGGCGGCGATTGCCTTTTGCCGTGTTGCTGCCCTTCATCCTCAACCTGCTGTTCAATGCCGCCTACACGCCGATCCAGTTCGGCCTGCGCAACAACCTGCTGGCCAGCATCGACATCGTGCTGGTGCTGGGCACGCTGGTCTGGGCCATGCGGGTGATCTGGGGGAGGGCACGCTGGGTGGCGCTGGTGAACATTCCCTACCTGCTGTGGGTCGGGTTTGCCACCGTGCTGCAATTGAGCATCACCTGGCTCAATCGCTGAGCCTTTGAACCGCTGAACACCGATTCGCTCCAAAAAATTCGCCCGCCATGACCGCACCCTTTTTCAGCACCCGCCGTCTGCCTGTTGCACTGTGGACGGTCGCTGCGCTGGCCGTTGCGGCCACCGCCGGCCATGCGGCATTGCGCATCAAGCAATCTGCCGAACTGGCGCGCCAGAGCGAGCTGCTCCAGGCTTCACCGACCGGCGCCACGGCCAGCCTGCTGATCGCCGGCGACAGCACGGCGGTCGGCACCGGTGCGTCTTCTGCCGCCAGCAGCGTGGCCGGTTTGATTGCGCGGGACCATCCCGGCCTGCGCATCGTCAACCGCGCCCAGGATGGCGCGCGCTTTGCCGACATCGCCGGCCAACTGCAAGGCGACGAGCGCTTCGATGCGGTTCTGGTGATGGGTGGCGGCAACGACGTGATTCGCCTGACAGGTGAACAAGCGCTGGCGCAGAACATTGCCAGGGTTGTCCAACGGGCCGCAGCCCGCGCGCCGCTGGTGGTCATCCTGCCGCCCGGCAATGTGGGAAATGCGCCGTTTTTCATGCCGCCACTGTCGTGGCTGATGGCCAGGCGCTC